>DATLVJ010000389.1:0-6553 GCA_035577585.1 Candidatus Limnocylindrales bacterium | reverse complement strand
GATCGATATGCTCAAATCCCACCGAGAATGTGGCGATGATTTTTATCGTTGGCGAGACTTTTTGGAAAAACCCGGAGTCCAACCGGTCGGCGGGCGTTATGAACAGGGCGTCGGCTCCATTGGCTGCGGAGAGCAATTGCTGCTGGCTGAAAGGAAGCTGGTTCGAATTTCGCCGCGCGTTGAACTCGCGGTCGATGCGGTCTTCAATCTCCTTCGTATAACGGCTGGTTACCACCAGAACGGGTTTAGTCATAGCCATGATCTCCATCCACATGACCAGCCGGATTACGGAAAAGTTCGAACTCAACGCACTTCGCCTGTGCAAACCGCAAATGGCGCTCTCGTCAGCGAATGCTCGGCCTCGAGGCTAAGCGTCCATCCGTTCGACCCACTGAGCGCGCGAGGCTGGAGCCACGAATGGGTCCGCAAAATACTGTGTTTCCCGCGCAACCTTGTCGTCCCTGAACTCCATGATGCTCACGGTGTAGGACGGCTTGCCATCATATGTCAGGATGAATTCGGTGACCCAAAGATCACCACCGCCAATGATTCGCCGGATAGAAAACCGCTTTTTGTTCGGCTGACTGGCGCGTTGGTTCTGTATGTTGCTCCGGCCGCGGGTTCGCTCGCCTGACTGCGGGTATTCCAGCACCGCGTCCTGGTGATAGATGCGATGCTCCGTTTCAAAATCGTTGGCATCGGACGCCGCCCAATGCTGATCCAGTGCCGCACGGATCTTTTGATCTCGCACCGCAGAATACTTCTCGTTCTTTTGTTGATCGCTCATCTTGGGCCTTCAATCTGAGAAGAAGCTAAATCTTCCAGGGAATCGGAAACGCAACATTTCCTTTGCGTCGGAACGCATCGATGATGGGATTGAGAGCGTCCCCCACGATTCCATAGCGGCGTCCAGCTAACCCGACGCGGTTTCGGCGAGTTGGCCAGGAGGGGCAAACCTGTGCCAGATGACACGCAAGGCGGCGACTAACGGCACGGAAAGGTAAATCCCCACGATTCCGCCGACTGCGCCACCAATCATGACCGTGAAAATGGCAAGTAGGGGATGGATTTCCAGTTCGTGGCCCATGACGCGTGGGGAAATTCCGTAGTCCATGGCCATCCGCCAAAGGCCCAGAAGCGCCGCCATCCAGATCCAGTGGGAGTGCGTGAACATCCCAACCGTCGCGATGATGATTAAGGCGGTGATCCAACCGGCCACGGGAATGAATTCAAGGACTCCTGCCATGAGCCCCAGAGCAAGCGCGTGCGGGTAACCCAGGAACAGCGTGGCAGCGGAGCAAAAGACCAGCGACAGGACGGCCAGGATGACCTTGGCCCGAATGTAATGTCGCAACATTTCATTTAGGTCACCGGCTAAAGCCTTGGCTTCCCCGTACGTTTCCCTGGTTGAGACAAGTTGGATGAAACCATTCGCCAGTTTCTCTCCGTCACTTAGGAAAAAAAGGCCAAGAATCGGAATCAAGACAATTCCACCAAACGCAACCGATACAAACTGCCTCACGGATTCCACCAAGCCGCGAATACCTTCCCTACGTTGTTGCAGAAAGGCTTTTGCGCGAAGGGATTGAGCCTCGTCCCAGCCGTTCCGATGTCCCATATCAACAGCAATATCCCCTGAATACACATTTTCCATCAACGCCGGCGAGTCCCGGATGAGCTGCTCCACTCTGGGCACGAGCTGCGGAGCAAAATTGTGGATAATGAGCCCCAGAAGAATCAGCAGCGCGAGGTAGGCTTCCGCAATGTGGGGGCCTCTCAGGTTCTTAAAAAACAGCGAGTGGTTCTGCAGAAACCTCACGATGGGATTAATCAGGTAAGCGAACAGAATGGAGAATGCGAATATTACGATGACGGCGCGGGCGATGTACACAATTGCCAGCACTAAGCCGAACAGCAGCGCGGTCATCAGTACATTCAAAGTGCGGCGGTCAGGGAAGGCCAAATTCATCACCTCGGGGGACCCGATGATTGCGCTTGAGACTCGAGTTTCTGCTTGATCGAAGCCAGGGCCTTTTCCAACGAAGACCGGGTCTTATCCACCGCTACTTTCCGCACGATTCCACCCTTCAATCCGGTCAGCCCCGCCTGTTGCGACCCCTTCATGGTTATCAGGTAGAAGCCAGGATGATCCGGGTGTTCGTCGTCTTTGACGCACACAGTCAGGTCCAGCGCGCTTTCGAAGTAGTGGCTCGCGTACAGCTGTTTCACGGCTACCGCATACGCGGGGCGTTCCGGCGAGTTGCCTTGATAGACGATCGCTTGCACCATCCGCAGGGTCGGCTTCAATCCAAAATTCACTTTCTCCCAATAGAATTCGGAGTGGATATTGCCGGAATCGGCCTTGGGATAGTTGAGAAGGTATTCGTGCAATTCAGGCAAATAGACAGGGAGTGCCTTGGAACGGCTGAGTAAAGAAGCAAACGTCTCCGCCACAACGGCGGGATGATTTTTGTCGCGATAGGTTCCCAGGGCCGCGTTTCCGCCCTGTTCGTAGTTAAGCAGGGCTTGCAGAGCCATCCGCTGCGCCAGGTGATCGGCCTGGTCGTTGGCATCCGCCGCTGACCAGTTCACGGAACGTAGGAATTCTTCCATCGCTTCAGACGGCAATTGCACCTCGCAATGGCCGGGCTTGCAGTTTTTCAGTTGCTTGAAATCTTGTTTATCCAACGTGAAATCAGTAAGGTCCGAAAGCTGCGGCGGATCGCTGAACTTTCGGATTGCGATGTAACTCGGGAGTTTGCGCAGCTCATCGATATTCGAAGCGAACTTAAGGTAACGCTCCGGTGCCGAACTTATATAGACAGCGCCAAAAACAAACACCTGATCCGCGGTCGGTGAGTCCAATATCTTCGCGATGGCCTTCCCTTCGCGGATCTCCCTGATTTGGCCGTCATTCAGGCCAATGAACTCGTGAAAAAACTTGTCGGGTTCGGCCGGCTTGTCCGATGACGGAATTCCTGATCCGATGACCGGAGAAAGTAAGAGGGCGAGCAGAACCACCTTCGCGATTCGTCCGTACATGAGCTGTTTCTCCGAAACCAGTTTTCCAGGGAGAAAAATGGCCGTTCTTCGACTCTTAAGTTATGACGCTGCGTTACCCTCTAATTCTTCAGCCAAAAGCGTAACTCCCAGATTGCAAGCCTGCACTCCCTGCACCACACCGAGCTTCAAAACTTCCATGATCTCTTCCACCGTTGCGCCTGCCATGAACGCATTTTTGATGTGGCGCTGGGTGCCTGGGCCATAAATGTGAACGAAAGCTGCGTCAAAAGCGACGAGGAGAAGTTCCAGTTCTTTGGGAGGAAGAACGTTTTCGGCGTAGAGCAAGGTGCACATGGCCATGTATTTATCGGTCCACACCGGGTCAAGAAATAGTACGGAATCCCACTCTTGGCTCCAGTGTCCGATTGCCTTCAACTTTTCCACGGCCGGGGTGGCTTTTCCAATCCTCTCCAACCGCTTCTTCCGCAATTCACTGAAGTCTTCGAGGCTTCCCATGCTGGCTTCCTGGATCAAGAGGGGGGCATTGAAGCTAAAGGAATGAATGGACATTACAGACGCACACTTGAGAACGAATAATATTTCCTGACGGCTCGCACCCGCGGCGAGCGCAGCTCGAATGTGACGGCGGGTGCCCTCCGGGTTCAAGTTTGTGCGGGAAGCATTTATGCCGACGCTGATCAACTCGATGAACTTGACGGGCAAAATGCCATCCGTCCATGGATTCGTGGTCATCTTCAAGGCAAGTTCCGCCCAGGCTGGATCCCATTCCTTGAGTTGGTTCAGTGCTGCCGCCCAGGGGCTTACCGGCTGCTGGTTCGCTGAGGCCTTCGCCTGACCGCTTTCCGTTGCCATCGTTCGTCCTTTTTTCATCCGACTATTGCCAAACGCGACGTTCTTTTGAAGCTTTGGATGAACGAGTGGGCTAAATGATGCTTTTTTGGAGTCCTGCTCTGTTTGTGGCTTCCGCCAGAAGTGCCGTCCGCCCCCGGTTGTTCAAAAATTCATCCTTTTGTAGACTCAAGCATCTAATGCCAAAGAACTTGCGCAACCCGGTCCTTGGAGCTATCTCGATAATGCTTGCCCCTGATTTTGGCTGCGTCTTGCTCGCTACAGGTGCTCTTGTCGGTCTAAGCGTCTTGCCAGCAGTCCTGCCTGCTGTGCAGGGATGGGCAGGAGGTGCACATCTGTTTGTTCCGGCGCCTCCTGTGGAGCTTGCTAGCGCCGGCATTGTTGCGAGATTGTGTTTTGGTGCATTTGCCCATTGGCAGTCGCGGTGTTTGAAATGCTTAGATCGATGCCCTGAAGGCAGAGAAAAGGAGTCCTAATCATGGCCGCAGCTAGTTCTCCGGCTCCAACCCCCGCAGCGAGCTCCGCTCCAACCCCAGCTAGTCATGCCGAACCGGCTCCGGTCAACGCCAAGCCCCAGTGGCCGTGGCTGAAGTACGCCACTCCTTTGTTCGTCGTCTTGCTCGCGCTTGCCGTTCTGATAACTCTCACGCGAAATTGGAATGCGTGGGAGGGCGGGAACGTCGAGCAAGTGACCGACGATGCATTTGTGCGCGGGGATCTCACGCCACTGAGCACCAAAGTTGCGGGCATTGTCCGGAGCGTGAAAGTGTCCGACTATCAGCGGGTGCATGGCGGCGACCTCCTGGTCGAGCTTCAGGATGAAGACTATCTGGCCCAATTGGCTCAGGCCGGCGCCGCCGTGGAAGCCGCGAAGGCAGCCATCGAGAACAACCGGCGGCAACGCGAGTTGCAAGACTCTCGTATTCAGCGAGCACTGGCCGGGATCGATCTGTCCAGGGCGCAGATCACGGCAGCGGAGGCGGGCATTCAGGCGGTGCAGGCTGACGTAGTTCGAACGCAAGCGGAGCGCGCGCGCCAAGAGGCGCTTCTTGCCACTCAGTCCGCTACAAAACAAAAGGTGGAGGCAGCCGTTGCCGATGAGCAGCGCTTCGCCGCTCAAGAGGCCAGTCGCAAAGCGGATCTAGAACAGGCCAAGACCGGGTTGCACAGCAACGAAATCGCGGTGGAATCGGAACGCCGTAGCAAGGCCGTTCTGGAGTCTCAGGACCAGCAGCTCATTGCCGACCTCCACGCGAAGGAGGCATCACTCTCCGTGGCCAGGATCAACCTGGGCTACACCAAGATTCCCGCACCCGCAGACGGCACGGTCGGCGAAAGGCAAGTCCGTCCAGGACAGCTTGTTTCTCCCGGAACCCAGGTCCTGACCTTTGTCCCCGAAACAAAGTGGGTCCAGGCAAACTATCGCGAGACGCAGCTCACGAATATGAAAGTCGGCGATCCAGTGGAAATCCGCGTTGACCAGTACCCAGGAAAAGTCTTTCGCGGCAAAGTGCTCGAAATTGCGCCCGCCAGCGGTTCGCAGTTTGCCCTTCTGCCGCCCGACAATGCCACGGGCAACTATACAAAAGTGGTTCAGAGAATCCCCGTAAAGATCGCATTCGATGACGCGAACCTCGCGAGTAGTTTGCGCCCGGGCCTTTCGGTGATTGCCACCGTGCGCACCAAGCACTGATGAAGAGCGCGATGGCTTCTCAGGCAACAGTCCTCCACCCGGCTTCCAAGCAACAAATCGCGCATGCGATCGCGGGAGCGCTGCCCGCGGAGCTTTCCCAGAGCCCTCTGGTGGGCATACTGGGCGTGGTGCTCGGCGCGGGGATCGTCACATTGACGGGGCGTATGCTGACCTTGGGAACTTCCGATCTCAAGGGGAGTCTCGGGATCGGCGTCGACGATGGAGCCTGGATCGGCAGCGCTTACAACGTCGCGCTGATGTTCATCGGGCCGTTCACGGTGTATTTCGGAGGCCTGCTCGGCCCGCGCCGCGTGCTTCGCATCGCGGCGATCTCCTTCACTGTCGTTTGTCTTTTACTGCCGCTGATTCATAACTACAGCCTGCTTCTGACCGCGCTCGTGGTTGCAGGGCTGACCTCCGGAACCTTTTACCCACTCACACTCACCTTTGCTCTGAAAAACATCCCGCCGCGCTTTCTTCCCTTCACCCTGGCTCTCTACGCCACGTCTGTCGACTTTGCGGTGAATATCGCCCCGTCCCTTTATGGCTGGTATCGCGAACACCTATCGTTCCACTGGATGTTCTGGAACTCCGCGCTCATCACGCCATTCATGGCGCTGTGCATCCACTTCGGAATTCCTCCTTCGCCGCCGCGGAAAAGCGCCGGCCCGCCTCCGAGTTTTGCCGGATTCCTCTACGCTAGCGCCGGTTTCGCGCTGCTGTTTGCGGCGCTGGACCAGGGGCAGCGCCTTGACTGGTGGCGTTCCGGCCTTTTCAACGGCCTGTTCTTCAGCGCCATGATTTTCCTGCTGGCGTCGTTGGTTCGGCGGATGCGCAGCCCGAATCCGCTGGTGGATCTTCCGTATCTGCGGCAATGGAACACGATTGTGCTCGGCGTGGCGCTGGGATTTTTTCGCTTTAGCCTGCTGGCCACGATTATTCTGATCCCCCAGGCCCTCGCCCTTCATGGTTTTGAGGCGGAGCAGA
>DATLVJ010000388.1:0-7021 GCA_035577585.1 Candidatus Limnocylindrales bacterium | reverse complement strand
AATCACAGTCATCAATCATGTCCTCGTCAGCGTTTTTCCCAGCAGCGTCACGCTCCCACCCCTAGGCGTGCAGGGCTTCACCGCCTCGGTCCTCGGCACCGCCAACCAATCCGTCGTCTGGCAAGTGCAAGGCTCTGGCTGCTCCGTCATCGGCGCCTGCGGCATCATCACTCCCGGCGGCGCGTTCACCGCCCCCGCCACGCTGCCCGCCCCCAACTCCATCCAGGTCGTCGCCATCAGCCAGGACGACTCCACGCAATCTGGCTCCGCCAATGTCACTATCTCCACCGGCGCCAACATTCTTTCCCTGCATCCCGCCAGCGTTTACGCCGGCGGTGCCAACGGATTCACTCTCACCGTCGACGGCAGCGGTTTCGTCCTATCCAATCCCGGCCCCGGCTCCACGCTTCTCATCAACGGTTCCGCGCGAGTCACCACCTGCACCTCTGCTAACTCCTGCTCCGCTCCAGTCACCAGTACCGACGTCGCGCAACCCGGCATTGTCTCTGTTCAGCTCCAAGGCCCCTCCGGCCCGCTGTCCAACCTCGTTTCCCTCGTCGGCTTCGCTCTCGGCGGCTCCGACGACGTCATCTCGCTCACTAGTTCCGCTCCCGCCATCTCCGGCAAAAATACCACTGTCGTCGAACCCACCACCGCCGGCGTCGACAACCCCTCCGCCTCTTTCGATCTCAACGTCGCCGCTCTCGGCGTCTTCAACACTTCCACCAACGCCTGCAACCTCGGCGGAAATCCCATTCCTCTCGCTCGGCCGGCATCCGGCACCATTGCCGCCGATATCTGCCTCTTCTCGCAGTCCGGGTTCGACACCAGCATGGCCTACACCATCTCCGGCCCCGGCGACGTCGCCGTAATTTCCAAACAACCCGCTGGACTCGGCATCATCCACCTCACCATCCAGATTCCTTCCTCCGCGCTCCCCGGCGCGCGAACGCTTTTCATCCAGAACGCCAATCTCGACAGAACCGCCGCTTCTGGAGTGCTGGAAATTCAATGAACGGGAGTAAACATCCATGAGCTACAAAGATCGCCGCCGATTCCTCTGGGTCCTTTTCCTGATCGGCCTCGCTTTAATCGCCGTCGTCGCGCAAGCCACCACGCTGGTGCGCCTGCGCTTCCAGGACCTGGTGCATTACTCCAATTCCATCGCCCGCGTCCGCTGCACGCACGCCGAATCGCGCATGGAAAATGGCGAAATTTGGACCGACACCACGTTCCGCGTCCTCTCCCACAGTAAAAGCTATCTCTCCGAGGAAATCGTCGTCCGTCAGCCAGGCGGAAAATTCCAGCACCTGCACTCTCGCGTCGAGGGCGCGCCCGAATTTCGTCCCAACGAAGAGGTCTATCTCTTTCTCGCCGCGCGTCCCGGAGGCCAGTTCCTGATCGTCGGCTGGGCCCAGGGCACTTTCCGCATCCACCGCGATCTCCGCTCCGGCGGCGAAACCCTCACCCAAGATTCCGCCGAGGTCCCGGTCTTTGATCCCGATTCCAACTCATTCACAAAGGCCGGTGTAAAAAATCTTGCGCTCGACGCTTTCGAGCAGCGCCTCCGCCGCGAACTCTCCCGCGAAACGGAATAATCTCCACCGCAAAGGAAAAACACAAAATGCACTCCTCAACAGCCGTCCACACTCGACCGAGTCGTGTTGACCTCCCACATCCAAAACATTGTCATCCTGAGGGCGCGTTCCTTGCGCCCGAAGGATCTCAACTGCAACACCACCACCCACCATGCCGTTGAACTTACATCGAGGTAACATCATGTCAACCACACACCGTCAACTCGCCGCTTTCGCTACAACGCTCTTCCTCATCCTCTGGTCCGTCACCACCGCACAGGGCTACGCCTTCAATCAAATCGTCCCAGACGTCCGCCAGCCGGGCGGCATCTCCGGCGGTTCCGCTTGTCCCGTCGCTTCTCATCAATTGACCAGCGCCGCCGCCATCGCCTTCCGTTGGAGCACCATGCTCGGCACAACTCCCAAAACCATTCTCACCCAGAACCAGACCGCCAGCGGCAGCCTCAACGAAATCGAACAAGTCATCCAGCAATCGCTCAACGTCTGGAGCAGCGTCGACGGCACATCGCTCACCGCCGCTTCCATTGCTCCGCTCGTCCGGAGCTCCGCCGCGAATCTCTGCGGCTCCGACGGCATTAATTCCATCTGTTTCGATCAGCCGGACATGGCTTTCACTCCCGGCGTTCTTGCCTTCACCCGCGTTATCACCGCCGATCAGATCGGCATCCAACTCGGCAGCGGCGCGCCCTCAACGCAAGTCGGCCAAATTCTTGACGCCGACATCTATTTCAATCCCGGCGATTCGCTCGTCACCTTTTCCACTCCCGCCGCTCTCTCCGCCAATCCGAAATCCTACGACCTCGCATCCATCCTCACCCATGAACTCGGCCACACTCTCGGCTTCAGCCATTCCGCCGTCTGGAGCGCCATGATGTTTCCCTTTGCCCCAGCGCCCGGCACTTTCACCGGATTGCGTCCCACCACGCAGCAACCCGATGCCCCGCTCGCCGACGACGACCGCACCGGCCTCCGTGTGCTCTATCACGATCCCGCCGACACGCAATTCGTCGGCTCCATCCAGGGCCGCGTCGTTCCCGCCAACCCGCTCTCTCTCCCGGCGGCTCCTCCTGGCGTTAGCGGAATCTTTGCCGCACACATAGTCGCCGTCGACGCCGCAAGCGGGGCCGTAATCGCTGGCATTTTAGGTGGATGGAGTTGCCGGGCCCCCGGCCCGGCTCAATTCGATGGCTCGTACGCAATCGGCGCTCTCGCCGTCAATCACTCTTACAAAATTTATGTCGAACCTCTGAATGGCGCCGTTGGCCCCACCGAAGTCTCCAATGCTCTCGTCAGCCTCTGCCGTAACTCCACCACGGACCCCGGTTGGCCCCCGCTTCAATCCTGCGTAGTCCCCAACCCCAACCTCGAATTCACCACAGCCACCCGCTCGTCCCCCTAGCCGTTCCCTGCGGCACAACCATTCCTGCCTGCCCTGGGCGGAGTCGAAGCGGCTGCGCTGTTGGGTTGCTTGTTCTTGGATTTGCTTGCGCTGCCATCCCGACCGAGATGGCCGATCTTCTCTTCCGCGCCGCACTTTTGCTCGTCGGCCATGGAGTGGAGGGACCATGGCAACACTTCAACCCAATTTAGGTCACAGTGAATAGAAAATTTCTTAAAACGGAATGACCTCTACCACGAAATATTTCACTTCAATTCCCCACCGGCACCATCCACCCGCCCCCAAACAATAAACCCGGCGCCAGCGAAGCCAAAAACACCGCCGTCCGCTCACTCGCAAGCTTCCCCGCCGCTTTCTCGAATGCCGACTGCAACGTCGCACCGCACATCGAAGAACCCAGATTCCCCTTCGTCACCGCAATCGGCGGAAACGCACTTGTCGCCACGCCCAGTTGCTTCGCCAGCAACGCCACCAACCGCGGATTCGGCTGGTGCGTAGCAAACGCTCCCACCTTCTCCCGCGAAATTCCGCTGCGCTTCTCCACTTCGCTCAGCACCTCTTCCATGCGATAGACGGCCGCGCGCGAAAGGGCCTCCCCGTCAAATTGAATATCCAATCCACTACCGGCCGTGTCACTGATGGAAATCGCTTCCGCATACTGCGCCGCGCATCCGAAAAAGAATTCTCCAAACCGGTATGCGAACCCTCCTTTTTCCGGCGCCTTGTTCGACAGCAGAAACGCGCTCGCTCCATCTCCAAACAAACCCCCGAATTCTCCCGCCGTGCGCCCCGGCCCCAGCGTCCGGCTGTGAACATCCGCCGTTGCCACCAGAATCTTCTTCGCCTGGCCCGACAACAGCATGGCCTGCGCCACGCAAAGCACCTGCAAAAGAGCGAGGCATCCACTGCCCACATCCAGCGCCGTAGAGTGCTCGCGCATTTTCAACCGCGCATGAATCTGCGCCGAAAGCGACGGGTACGCATGGTCCGTTTCGCTTGCCGCAATCACGCCATCCAGGTTCTTTGCGTCTTCCCCGCACTGCTCCAGAACTTTCCGGCATGCTCCCGCAGCCAGCGACCCTTCCGTTTCATTCTCGGCTGCATACGCCACCGACACAATTCCCGCTCGTGTCCGCAGCTTTCCCGCGGGCATCCCAAACGCTTCATCCACCTCTTCCGAGGGAATAATGCGGGAACCAAACTCGCTCGCGGCGCCGGTCAGATAAACATTCTTCTCGTCCAAGACGTAAGCCCCTTTGCTCTACGGCCTTTTCTCTCATCCGCTCCACCCGTGACCTCGGACGAGAAATCAGTTCTCTTCCATCATCCGGCACCGCGCTCCTCTTTTCCAGTCCCGAGACAAATTAGTTACTCAAGCGTAGCGGCCACCTTGAGGTGGCCCTTCTTAGTCTTGAAGTGCGTCAGCCTGCCACCGTTTTTGCGGCACTCCCAACGCCCAGATTCATCCATAACTACTCTCGGCGTCGACACTGGCTCCTCCAGTCGGCCCACGTTTCGGCCCTTCCCCGTCGCATGCTATCTTGGAAATACCCGCGCTCTAGCAATCCAACTCGAAACGCCAGGTAACGCATACTTTTCTTAGCAATGAACACCACACGGCGCCAATTTCACTTCTCTCTGCTGGCGGGCCTCCTCTGGCTCGCCGCCGGAATCCCGGCCCGCGCCCAGCGCCTCCGCGGTGAACTCCATCTCGAAATCCGCGATCCGAAAGGTTCCAGCCTTGCCGCCAAAGGCGAACTACTCAGCGAGGGCAACGGCTTCGAGCGCCGTTTCCAGATTCCCGCCGACGGCCACCTCGTTCTTCAAGATCTCCCTTTCGGCATCTACCGCCTCAATCTCACCGCCGAAGGTTTCGCCGCCTGGAGCGACGTCGTCGAAGTCCACTCCGAGGTCCCCGTAAAACTCGGCATCATACTCGGTGTCGCTCCGGTCACCACCCAGGTCCAGGTCACCGACGAACTCACCCTCGTCGATCCCACGCGCACGGGCACTCTCTATTCCGTCGGCAAACAGTCCATCCGCGAGCAGCTCAGCCTGCAGCCCGGCCGCGACCTCTTCGATCTTGTCAACCAGGAGCCTGGCTGGGTTTACGAAGGCAATGGCGTCCTGCATCCCCGCGGCTCCGAATACGACGTGCAGTTCGTCGTCGACGGCCAGCCGCTCGTGCAGAATCGCTCTCCCGCCTTTGCTCCCGACATGGATTCCGATTCCGTCGAATCCTTGCGCCTGCTCACCGCCAGTTATCCCGCCGAATACGGCCGCAAGCTCGGCGGCATCATCGAACTCACCACCGACAAGAATTCCCTCCTCGGCTGGCATGGAGAGTTCGCCGCGTCCGGCGGCAGCTTCGATCAACTCGACGGCTCCACCGCCATTTCCTATTCCCGCGAAAAAGAGCGCTACTCCGTCCGCGCCTTCGGCCTGCATTCCGGCCGTTATCTCGATCCACCCGTCACCGCCAATTTCGGTAACGACGGCAACTCCGGAGGATTTTCCACTGCCTACGAACGCGACTTCTCTGACAACGACCGCCTGCGCTTCACCATCGCCCACAATTCCCTGCGCTACGAAATTCCCAATGATTTCGCGCAGCAGGCCCTGCTGCAGCGGCAAGACGCCGCCAGCTCCGAAACCAGCGGGCAAATCTATTTTCAGCACACCATCTCCTCCAACCTGGTCCTCAGCTTATCCGGCGGTGTCCGCGACTCCAGCTTTTCTCTCCGCTCCAATCCCTTTTCCACGCCCGTCATCGTCAATCAGGATCGCGGTTATCGCGAAGGCTACGTCCGCGGCGACATTGCCGGCCACCGCGGCCACCACGACTGGAAAGCCGGCGCTGACTCTTTTTTCACCCCGGTTCACGAAGCCCTGCAATACCACATCACCGACCCATCGCAATTCGATCCCGGCACCCAACTGAATCTGAATTTCACGGGAAGCAAATGGGACGTGGAACCTTCCTTCTACGTCCAGGACCAGATGCGCTTCGGTGCTTGGAACATCAGCGCTGGCCTGCGTTTCGATCACTACGGCTTCGTAGTCCACGATTCCGCCGTCAGCCCGCGGCTTGGCGTTTCGCACTACGTTTCTTCCCTCAATCTCCTGCTACATGCATCCTACGACCGCGTCTTCCAAACTCCTGCGATGGAAAATCTCCTCCTCGCCAGTTCCCCGGAACTGGATTCCGTTAATCCCGTGGTGCTGCGGCTTCCCGTTCCCGTCGCCCGCGCCAACTATTACGAAGGCGGCATCACCAAATCTTTCTTTGGCAAGTTCCGTTTGGACGCCAACATATTCCGCCGCGACTTCCACAACTATTCCGACGACGACGTCCTTCTCCAGACCGGCGTAAGCTTTCCCATCTCCTACGCAAAAGCACGCATCTTCGGCGAGGAAGTGCGCCTCGAAGTTCCACACTGGGGCCGTGTTTCGGGATTTGTCAGCTACGCGAATCAATCGGGGATAGGGTATGGACCAATCAACGGTGGGCTCTTCATCGGCAGCGACGCCAGCTCCGGCCTTACCGACGCCGGCAAATTCGGCGTCTCCCAGGATCAGCGCAACACTCTGCATACCCGCGTGCGCCTGGATGCCGGCCACAACATCTGGTTCGCCGTCGGCGCGCAATACAGCAGCGGTTTGCCCGCCGACCTCAGCGACAACACCGACTTCGCCACGCTCATCTCACAATACGGCGCCGCCGTCGTTTCCCGCGTAAACTTTGCGAAACAACGCGTCGAGCCAAATTTTTCGATGGATCTTGGGATGGGCGCGCAACTCTACCGCAAGGAATCCCGCTCCCTGCAATTTCAGATTCAGGCCACCAACATCGCCGACCGCCTCAACGTCATCAACTTCGCCAGCCTATTCTCCGGCACGGCCCTCGCCCCGCCCCGCAGCGTCTCCGCCCGCCTACGCTTCTCCTTTTAGCGGGCAAGATCGTTAGCAACACATTGTCATTCCGAGGGCGCAGTTTGCCTGAGGAATCTGCTCTCGGCTTTTG
>DATLVJ010000387.1:0-7700 GCA_035577585.1 Candidatus Limnocylindrales bacterium | reverse complement strand
CCAATGGATTTCAAGGGAGTCGGCCTGGGCGTTTTGAGCGAGGCCGAAGGTAAGGATTAGTTCGCTGGCGGAGAGATAGCTGGAGCCGCTGCGGAGCATTTGGGATTGGGTTTCGCCGCCGGCGGTGAGTTTTACGACGGCGCCGATGCCGTCGCGATTGGATTTTGTGCCTACCAGTTTTATGCGCAGGCTTTTGTTGGTTGCCGCCGGGCCTGCGGCTTCATTCAGGAAAAGATAAACGGGGCCTCCGTTGGTGGAGAGAAGCAAGTCTGGGCGGCCATCGTTGTTGATATCAGCATAGGCGGCGCCGCGACCTACGCGCGGCGTGTTGAAAGATTTGCCCAGCGAGTTGGCGACTTCCTGAAAATTTCCTTTGCCGAGATTGCGGAAGAGGTGTGGCGGCATGGCGAATTTCACGTTGGGCTGGACGCGCTCGATGTCGCGGTCGATGTGGCCGTTGGCGATGAAAATGTCGGGCCAGCCGTCGAGGTCGTAATCAAAGAAGAAGCAGCCAAAGCCGAGGGTGAGCAGGGAGGCGCGGCCGACGTCGGAGCGCGGGGCTTCGTCGACGAAGAGGCCTTTGCCTTCGTTGTGGTAGAGCGAAATCATTTGATTCGAAAAATTGGTGATGAGGATGCTTGGCGCTCCGGAGTGATCGTAATCGGCGGCGTCAACGCCCATGCCGGCGCGGGCGACGCCGTCTTCGCTGAAGGCAATGCCGGCGACTACGGCCTTTTCGGTGAAAGTGCCGTTGCCGTTGTTGCGATAGAGCTTGTTGGGCTGCGTGTCGTTGGAAAGGAGAAGATCGGGCCAGCCGTCGTTGTCGTAATCGAGGATGGCGATGCCGAGAGTTTTGGAGGTGGAATCGGCGAGGCCGGCTTTTTTGGTGACGTCTTCGAAAGTGCCGTCGCCGCGATTTTGCCAGAGGCGGACGGATGTGCCCTTGTAGGATTCGGGAGTGCAGTAGGACTTGCTTTTGCCGTCGAGGGTGCAATAGAGGTCGGATTCGATGGACCACTGGACGTAATTGGCGACGACGAGATCGAGTTTGCCGTCTTTGTCGTAGTCGACCCAGGCGGCGCTCGTGCTGAACTCTTTTGGACCGAGGAGACCGGCTTTTTGGGTGACGTCAGTGAAGGTGCCGTTGCCATTGTTGTGGAAGAGATGGCTTTGGCCGAGGGCGGTGATGAAGAGATCATCGAAGCCGTCGTTATCGTAATCGCCGACGGCGACGCCCATGCCGAATAGTTCGATATCGAGGCCGGCTTTTTGGGTGACGTCGGTGAAGGTGCCGTCGTGATTGTTGTGGTAGAGCCTGGGCGTGGAGTGTTTGGAGGGCTGGCCGGGCCAGTTGGTGCCGTTGACGAGGAAGATGTCGGGCCAGCCGTCGTTGTCGTAATCGATGAAGGCGACGCCGGGCCCCATGGTTTCGGGGAGATATTTTTTGCCGAAGGCGGCGTTGTTGTGGAGGAAGTGGATGGCGGATTGGGCGGTGATGTCGCGGAAGGTGATGGCGGGTTGGGGCTTTGGCGTTTGAGGGCTCTGTGCGCTAGCGATGAGTGCGGAAGATACGAGCAGCAGGTCGGTGGCGAGTTTCTTCATCGAGTCTCCGTTGGGATGTCGCGGCCGACGCCGAGGGCGTCGGCGACACGGTTGATGTAATTAAACCACGAGGCGATAAGGGTGATTTGGAGGATGCCGCGATCGTCGAAGCCGGCGGCGCGGAGACGGTCATGGTCGGCGCGGGTGCATTGGGTGGCGTCGCGGGTGAGTTTGACGACGTATTCAAGCATGGCTTTGTCTTGAGCGGTGATCGAGGCGGTGCGGAAATCTTTTTGCAGAGCGGCGACCATTTCGTTGTTGAGGCTGGTGCGACGCAGAAACTCTGCGTGGGATTCGATTCAATAGAAGCAGCGGTTAGTGACGGAGACCATGGTGGCGATCATTTCGTGCTGGTAGCGCTGGAGGGGAAGATCGGACGACATCATGGCACCGAAGGCGCTGAAGGAGTGAAACATGACGTCCGGGAAGAGAGTGTGGGAGCCGACGATGCTGTTTTCGAAGCCACGATCAACGGAGGGGGCGGGAGTGGAGTATTCCATGGGGTAGAGTTGGCGCTGTTTAAGGACGAGGTCGCGGAGGCGGGCGTCGTCTTCTAGGCGGAGGGTTTTGATCCAAGTCATTTAAGGGTTCCTCGCTTTTGCGTTGTCTCGATTGTTGCTAAAAGCAGATCCCTCACCTGCAAAAGACGCGGGTTCGGGATGACATCTCACACGGCTTAACGACCGGCTCCTGAGCTTGTTTTTGGTGCGGGAAATTTTTTTGCCTGGAGCGAGACGGAGATGTGTTCGTGGATGGACTGGCGCTCGTTGTTGTCTTCGGGGTGGGATTGGCGATAGGCACCGGTGAGGGATTGGGAGGATTCGTCGGCTTTGAAGCGTAGGTAGCGCTCCTTGTGCGCGTTGGCATGGGTTTCGTCGCCGAGGCCGGTGTAGCAGAGCATGAGGTTGTAGTTGGCCTGGAGATCTTCGGGATCGATGGCTAGGGTTTGTTGAAATTCGTTGACGGCGTCGGCGTAACGCTTTTGGAGGAAGAGGACGCGGCCTAGTTCATTGTGGACGACGCGGTCGCGTGGGAATTGGGCGAGGACAGATTGCAGGGCTTGTGCGGCTTCGTTGTAGTGGCCTTCTTCTTTGAGGACGCGGGCGTAGAAGAAATTGGCGCGGGGGAGATTTGGTTTGAGGGCGAGGGCTTTGAGGAGAACGGTTTTGGCGCCCTCGGTGTTGCCTTCTTGGACGCGGACGCGGCCGACGTTGGTCCAGCCGTCGAAATTATCGGGAGCCATTTCGGTGATTTTGGTGAAGGCTTGCTCGGCGCCGCTCAAGTCGCCCTGCAGGAAGAGGCCGATGCCGTAGTCGTTCCAGCGGGTCCAGTCGTCTTTGGCGAGCGAAATTTGCGGCTTTGGCGCTGAGGCGGAGTGGGGGAGAACGCGGACGGTTTTGGTGTCTTCGGCGACGGTGATGATGGGGAGATCGGGGATGGATTTGAATTTGGCGGAGACGTCGGAGAGATCGCCGTTGAAGGTGAATTGGCGGTCGTCGTGGTCTTTCGATACGTCGGCGGATTTTTGTGGATCGGGAGTGCCTGCGAAGGAGAAATGGGTGTTCCACCACTGGAATTTGCGGTAGTTGAGTTTGGAGTGGAGCGTGATGTGTTCGCCGGCGCTATCGGGGATGTGGAGGCGGAAGTGAGCGGTATCGGCGGCGCCGGGGGGGATGAGGTGGACGTACACGACGGCGCGGGTGGCCCAGGCGTTGCGCTTGTTGATGGGATTGCCGTGGCCGTCGATTTGGAGAGATTTGTAGAAATGAGCGCCGGGTTCGACGGAGCCTTTCCCGTCATCTGCTACTTTGCCACTCCAGAAAATGGTCTGGCCTTTTTCGTCGGTGGCCTGGAGTTCGAGCCAGACGTCGAAGGCGTCGACGGTGCCGCCGGGGAAGAAGTGGCCGACTTTGCGGGTGCGAACGACGACATCGACCAGGACATCGTCACCGCGGCGGACGGCGGCGTCGACTCGGCCGAGGGGGGCGGTGATGGGGCGGGCTTCACCCGCGGGACCGCGAGGAGTGGAGATGTCGGATTCTTCGCCGACTGCGAAGGTTGTGGAGAGTTCTTGCTTCGGGTAGTCGGAGACTTTCTGCGAGGATTCAGTTTTGGAAACCGGAGAGATGGCGAAGATGTCCACGGTGAGTTGTTTGTCCTGCAGAAATTTGCGGCTGGCTTCGAGTTGCGTGGAGTCTTCGTTGGCGACGGGGACGGCGGTGTTGGCGCCAGGGAAACGGTGGGAATGAACGTAGCCGTCGAGGTTGCCTTCGTCTTTTGAGGGGACGAGGGGCATGTGGCAGTCGGCGCACATCATCGAAGTTGCAGGGTAGTAGAAAGCGCGGGCGCCCTGGCCGGAGACGCCGCTGGCTTGCCAGTTGTCGTACTCGTTGAAGCCGCGGAACCAGCGGTAGTTATTGAAAGGTTTGTCGAGATGGACTTTGTGGCAGCCGGAGCAGAATTCGGGAACCTGATCGCGCATGAAGGGCTTTAGAAAGACGCGGCGGTGGGGCTCTGGATTCAGGCGAACCATGAAATCGTGGAGCGCGCGGATGACGGGATTTTCGCTGGCGGCGAGTTCGTGGAGCTTTGGATATTCGAGAACGAAATCGCCCTGGCCCATGGTGCTTTTCACTTGAACAATGCTGTGGCACATCATGCAGCTGAGGCCGGCATTGGCTTCGGGCTTGTGGATGTTTTGCTGGATGGGCGTGTCCATCATGCCGCTGAAGAGGAGCGCGGGATCGTGGCAGCCGGCACACCACTTGGTTTGTTTGACGCCGTCGACTTCCTGCATGTACTCGATGCTTTTGCGATACCACTGATTGTTGAAGGAAGAGAAGTGGTGCATGGAGCTTTGCCACTGCTTGTAGATGTCGGAGTGGCAACGCTCGCAGGCTTGGGATTTGAGGAAGTAGTCGGAGGGGATGTAGTTGCCGTCTTTGGTCTGGACGGAGCTGGGGAAAAATTTGCCGTTGGGGCCGTCGCCTTCCTGATCCATGGTGGCGGGAGCGATGGATGGATTGTTGACGCGGTAGGCGTGTTTCCAGGCGATGGTGCGGGTCCACCAGGCGGCGGAGGAGATGGCCGCGATGAAGAGGACGAGAGTGACAAAGCGAAGCGATTGTCGGAGGAAGCCGATATTGAGTTTGTTGCGGGAGGCGAGCCAGGAAAAGGCGAGGAAGAGAACGCCGAGGAGGCAGAGGGCGATGTGGGTGTAAAGCCAGGTTTTGAGGCGATGCGGCGTGCCGATTTTAATGAGGATGATGCCGAGCGCACCACCGGCGAGGAGGAAGAGCCAGCCAAATCGCGCGAGCAGCGGTTGTTGGTTGAAACCGCGAAACAGAAAAAAGAGGATGGCGATGGTGACGAGGACTCCTAGGCCGGTGTGGAGAAGCACCGCGATTGCATAGGGAATGTTGGCGGCGGGGAAGGCGTAGAGATAAACGGCGGTGACGGCCAGAACAAGAACGCTAAGGGAGCGCCAGCGCTGCATACATTTCCCCCCGGGGAATGGTCAAAGTTTAACAGGCGCAAACGCCATTAAAAAATGCGGCCGGGGTCGTTGACCCGGCCGCAGGGTTGTTGGGGTGCTTCCGGTTTGGCTCTGGTAGCCAGGTGGGAAGCGGTGCTTGGTGGGAGAGTTATATTTCGGGTGGGGAACGGGCGCAATAGTGGGAAAAGATTAGGGAGAAATTAAGAGCAAGAAATTAACGCAGAGTTCGCAGAGGCGCTGAGAGCGCTGAGAAGAGTAAGAGCGGCCCGCCTCGGAAGGCGGGCCCTACAAAGACACATCGGCAATGCCTTTGGATTCAGTTAGTTGGTAGGACTTGCCAGATTTTAGTCTGGGGTAGTCTTCGGTGCGGCCGCTGGGCCAGTCGATGGTGATTTTTTCGATTACGTCTTGTTTGCCAACGCCGAAGGTCAGGGGGAGTTCGGATTGGGAGAGATAGCTAGAGCCGGTGCGGACTTGGCGGGATTGGATTTGGCCGTTGGAGTAGAGGCGGACGGTGGCGCCGATGGCGTCGCGATTGGATTTTGTGCCGATGAGGTGGAGGCGGATGCCGCGGTTTCCTGCGACTTGGTCGTTGCGGTAGAGATAGGCCGGACCGTTGTTGGTGGTCAGGAGCAGATCTAGATCGCCGTCGCGATCGAAATCGGCTACGGCGAGGCCGCGGCCGACTTTGGATTCGGCGAATCCGCCGCCGAGTTGGGCCGCGACTTCCAGGAACTTTGCGTTGCCCTGATTCAGGAAGAGTTGCGGAGATTGGGCGTAGCCGACGATGCCGCGGATGTTGCGAACGGTGTCGTCAATGTGGCCGTTGGCCACGGCCAAATCGAGGCGGCCATCGAGGTCGGCGTCGAAGAAGACGCAGCCGAAGCCGAGAGTGTTGCGAGAGGCGGGGCCGAGGCCAGCAGGCATGGCGACGTCGTCGAAGGATTTTCCATTCGAGCGATAGAGACCGAGCATTTCGTTGTCGAAATTGGTGATGACGATGCCAGGCTTGCCGGAATTGTCGAAGTCAGCACAATCGACTCCCATGCCGGCGCGGGCTTTGCCTTCATTGCTGAAGGCGAGGCCCATTTCGACGGCGACATCCTTGAATTTTCCGTTGCGAAGATTGCGATAGAGCTTGTTGGGCTGGGTGTCGTTGGCGACGAGGAGATCGGGCCAGCCGTCCTGATCGAAATCGAGCATGGCGACGCCGAGAGATTTGGAGCTGGTGTCGAAGATGCCGCTGGTGGAGGTGACGTCTTCAAAGGTGCCGTCGCCGCGATTGCGGAAGAGCCAGCAAGTGTCGCCGCGATAGGCTTCCGGCGTGCAATAGGATTTATTTTTTCCGTCGAGGCTGCAGAAGACATCGTGTTCGGCAGACCAACGAACGTAATTGCAGACGAAGAGATCGAGGAGGCCGTCGCGATCGTAATCGAACCAGACGGCGGAGGTGCTGAAGGCCTGCTTGTTGAGGAGGCCGGATTTCTGGGTTACGTCGGTGAAGGAGCCATTGCCGTTGTTGTGGAAGAGACGGCTCTGGCCTACGCAGGAGATGAAAATGTCAGGGAAGCCGTCGTTGTCGTAGTCGGCCACGGCTACGCCCATGCCGTAGAGTTCGAGATCGAGTCCGGCGGATTTGGTGACATCGGTGAAAGTGCCGTTGCGATTGTTGCGGTAGAGCTTGAGGGTGGAGCGCTGGCGCTTGTGGCCGGGCCAATCCATGGAGTTGATGAGAAGAATGTCGGGCCAGCCGTCGGCGTCGTAATCGAGGAAAGCGCAACCGGCACCGAGAGTTTCGGGGAGGAGTTTGCCACCGTAGGCGCCGCTGTTGTGGCGGAAATTAATGCCGGATTGCGCGGTGACATCGGCGAATTGAAATCCAGGGGCGTTCGCCTGGAGAGAAAATGGAAATCCCGTGGAGAGGATTCCGGCGCCGAGGGATTGTTTGAGGAATTCGCGGCGCTTCACGGAAGATTCACCAGACCATTTTTGATCGCGTAGACGACGAGTTCCGCGGTTTTGTGGAGGCCGAGGGCGTCCATGATGTTGGCGCGATGGACGGAGACGGTGTTGACGCTGAGGCCGAGTTCAGCGGCGATTTCCTTGTTGGATTTGCCGGCAACGATGTGCTGGAGGATTTCGAGTTCGCGCGGGGTGAGGCCGGTGTCGCGTTCGCCCTTGAGATTGCCGGTTAGAGTGATCTGAGGATCGAGGACGGTTTTGCCTTCGGCAATTTTCTGGATGGCGGCGACCAGGTCAAGGTCCATGGCATTTTTGAGGATATAACCGCGGGCGCCGGCTTCGAGAGATTGGCGGACGAGCGTGTCTTCGGAGTGCATGCTGAGCATGAGGATGGCGGTATCGGGATTTTTGGCGAGGATGCGGCGGGTGGCTTCTATGCCGTTGATTTGCGGGAGGGCGCAATCCATGACGATGACGTTGGGGTGGAGTTGTTCGGCAAGTTGGACGGCTTCGAGGCCGTCGCTGGCTTCGCCAACGACCTGGAAAGCGGGTTCGTCTTCGAGGATGCGGCGGAACCCGCGGCGGACGAGGGCGTGGTCGTCAACGAGGAGGACGGTGAGTTTATTCGGCATGGGGTTCC
>DATLVJ010000386.1:0-2045 GCA_035577585.1 Candidatus Limnocylindrales bacterium | reverse complement strand
GCCGGATGCCTTTGTGTTCGTGGATGCGATCCCACGAACCAGCGTAGGCAAATTTAAAAAGATCGCGCTCCGCGAACAGTTTGCCGGTTGGAAATGGAAGACTTAGAACGCGAACTGTTGTAGAGGCCGCCTTCCGAGGCGGGCACTTTTCTCCGGGGCCTAACTTCCTTCCACCACCTTGCCACAACAAAAAATTTGCCATCCTGAAGGGCGCGCCGTTTGCGCCCTGAAGGACCTCAACGTGCATTTCGTGCAAACTCTCTCAGTTGAGATCCTTCGGCTAGCTCCGGCTTTACCGGAGTCCGCAAACCGGACCTCGTCGGATAGCCTCAGGATGACAAGTTTGCTTAGGGTTTGACGACTTAAAGTTTGCTTTGGAGAAATGCGGTTCGATTTATGTCCGATAACTCGCGTTGATCCGCACGTATTCCGCAGTGAAATCACAGGTCCAATAACTGGCCGCGGCTCGGCCTGCATGCAAATCCATCACGACGTGGACGTGCTTTTCCAAAAGGCGATTGCTGGCGACGCGCTCGTTGAAATCCAGCGGCTGGCCCCGCCGCAATACCGGGATGCCCGCCATCTGAATGTCCACCAGGCTGGGATTGAATTTGACGCCGGAGCGCCCGGCAGCCGCGAAGATGCGTCCCCAGTTGGGATCGCCGCCGGCAAAAGCGGTTTTGACGAGAGGAGACGTGGCGATGGTTTGCGCAATCTGCCGCGCGGCCGCTTCGGTTTTCGCGCCGCGCACCGCGATTTCAATTACGCGCTGCGCCCCTTCGCCATCGGCGACGATTTGCAGCGCCAGGGAATGGCAAACCGTCTCGAGCGCCTTCTTAAAGGCCCGATGCGCGATCGAATTCGCCTGAATTGCCGGCGCGCCGGATTCCCCGTTGGCAAGCACCAGCAGTGTGTCGTTGGTGGATGTATCGCCATCAATGCTGATGGAGTTGAACGTCCGTTGCGTTACTTCGCGCAAAGTTTTTTGCAGCAACGAAGGGGAAATGGCGGCATCGGTCACGACGAAAGCTAATGTTGTAGCCATATTCGGATGGATCATCCCCGCGCCCTTGGCGCAGCCAACCAGGTGAACGCGCTTACCCGCCATTTTGAAAAAAGCCGAAGCGGTCTTGGGACGTGTGTCGGTAGTGCAGATCGCGAGCGACAATTCCGCAAACGAGCGCGCCGAGGGACGCCGGTTCTGCACGATTCCCGGCAATGCGCGAAGAATCTTTTCGACAGGCAGCGGCACGCCGATCACACCGGTGGAGCAGACAATCAGTTCGCGCGGATGGCAACGGAGGCGGCGAGCAGTCTCTTCCACCGTTTTGACGGAGACAGCGTAACCAGCGTCACCCGTCGCGCAATTCGCGTTGCCGGCATTCACGATCACCCCGCGCATGCGTCCCCTGGAGGCAAGCAGATTCGCTTTGGAGACAACCACGGGCGCGGCGACGACCAGGTTTTTCGTGAAAACGGCGGCGGCGGAAGCGGGAACATCGCTTGAAAGCAGGGCAAGGTCCAGCGCTCCGGTCTTTTTCAAGCCACAAGCGGTGGCCGAAAAGCGGAATCCCAGCGGGAGCGCCGCTTCGGAGAGGGCGTGGTTCATGGAATCAGGATCCGCCGACCGGGAACGTCGCTCACGGAAGGGACCTCCGATCCTCCGTGCGATGCGATACGGTTTGCAGGGTAAAAATGCTCGACGTCAGGCTCATGGCTTTTTCTCCAATTGTTTGAGTTTCAGTTCCAGCTGTGCGATCGCAGCGCGAACGGATTCTTCCGCTGTGCCTCCGGGAACAACTTTGGAGGCGATGGCACTTTCGACGGAAGGGCCTTGCAAAAAATCCTGTTCGAACAGCGGAGAAATCTTCTGGACGTCCTCCAGTGAAAGCTGCGTCCAGGGTTTGCTCTGCCTCTCCGCTTCGCGCAGCACTTTACCGACAAGATCGTGCGCTTGGCGGAATGGCACTCCGCGATGAACCAGGTAGTCGGCGGCGTCTGTCGCAAAGAGAGCAGGATTCGAAGCCGCGGAGCACAACCGGTCA
>DATLVJ010000385.1:0-2161 GCA_035577585.1 Candidatus Limnocylindrales bacterium | reverse complement strand
GATCCGCTTTCCACTCGCTCGCCGCTTTGGGAATCCCCCGCCGCGGATTGTCCAGCAGAATTTCCTTGCTCAGCTTCAATCCCGTCTGTTTCAGGCTCTCCACGTAACCTTCCAGCGTCCGTTCCGTCTCCTGTTTTGCTTCCGCCAGCAGCAACGGTGCCTTCGTGAAAAAAAACGGATCGATCGCCATCATCAAGCAACACTCGGAGCCTGCCGGCCAGGGCCTCGACGCCACCTCTCGTACCGCCGCATCCGATCCGCTCGAACCATCCAATGCCATCAGGAGTCTCATCGCACACCTCTTCGCCTGCTTCGCCAAACTGCGGCAAACTCTATTCCTTCCCCATGCCTGGGGCAGCTTTTTGTCTGATTGCTTAGATATGCCGCGCAGGCACAGCGGAAGCGTGGCGTGGGGGAGGAACTGGGAGTGCAGCAGGACTTGGCGGGAGCACCAATGATCGCCCCCACGCCCTACTAGTCCACTCACTGTAACTGCAAGTTCCGCGCCATAGTCGCAACTATGGCCCTCACTCGCTAACTCCTCTGCTTGCTTGATTCGCCGCGTATTCTCACGGAACGGCTTCGTGCCTGAACGCAAGCCTCTGCGCTGGACAACCCACCCGCTTGCGTCAACCTCCTCACTTCGGGCTTTTCTCCGCTCGGTTCCCGGTGCAGAATACCTCCGCTGCCCATTGCAATGACTTCATCAACTAATCGCTCTTCGCCCGGCGCACGCCTGATTTTGCGAACCACAGCCGCTCTCACCCTGCTGTTTTTTATTCTCTATGCCGTCGACCTTACCTGGTACCACGCGCGCCTAGCTATTCCACGCCTCGGCGCGGCCGGCTCCTCGGTCCACCGCATTCGCCTCCTTGCCATTCCCGCCAAAGGCAACAAGATTGAGTACCAGATCGACGCCTTAACTCCAGAAGAGGACGTCCCCTGTACGCGCACAATTTTCCCCCACTCCCAGCACAATCCCTGCTGGTACACGAAGCGCCACGCCAAAGACCCCATCGCGATGTAACCAAGTTTTATTTCTTATCCGGGAATTTATACAAACAACGCTCCCTGCCCCAGCGCCGGAGGCGCGTCAGAATTTAGCCCGGCGCGTGAGCGCTGGGACTGCTATGCAGATGAAAGGCCTCACACCGGCCCACTCCCTCGATCCTGCTTGCTCAATCCGACACCGCCCACTCCTCCCTCCCTCTTCCATTTCTCTTTCAATTCCGATATGAAAGTCGCTCAGGAGGTACGTTCATGCTCGCCGCGTGTCGTTTCGCCTTCCTGCTTCTCGTCTCCGTTTTCCTCTTCGTTGGCTCTCCCGCACAAATCCCAGCTCCCGCCGACCCCAAATCCGAAATCCTCGCCTTCAACGAAAAATTCATCAATGCCCACCTGCGCATGGACAACCCCGCCATCATCGCCATGTGGGCCGAGGACGGTGTCAGCCTTCTTCCCAGCATGGCCCCCATGGTCGGACGCGCCGCCATCGGCAAATTCATCACCGACATCAGTGCCCAGATGCCCGGCTACAAAATCGTCCGCGAAAAAATCGATTTCCGCGACATCCAGGTTTCCGGCGACTGGGCTTCTGAATGGGGCCTCGAAACACAGGGCCTTCAACCCCCGGGCAACCAACCCGCCATGGAAGGCTACGGCAAAATTCTATTCGTCCTCCACAAGGACTCTTCCGGTCAATGGAAAATCCAACAAGAAATGTGGAACGCCAACCCGAAACCCTAATTCCTTCTCGTGGCACAGGCACTCCCGCCTATGTTTCTGGTTTTTCTTCCGATTGTAGGGGGACGATATATCGTGCCCCGGCGAGTCCCCGAGCCACTACTTCCGACTCCGATTCCCCCTCCTAATCCTTTTCCACTATTCCCACTCACTCCCATTCCCTATACATTCCCCCAATTCGCATTTTGCTCCATTCCAGGCGTCGTTCCATGGAGGCCGCATGTCCGTCCAGACTTCCGCGCTAAATCTCAATCCCACCTTCGCTACCGTCGCCAACTGGCGGAGCCGCATCCTCGCCATCGTCCTGATGCTCGCCATCGCCGGAATCTTCTGGGTCGACTCTCGTTACCCGGCCCTCCTCAAGCGGTATCACGCCGGCACGCAACTCAAAGCCACCGGCGCGCTAACCTTCGGCACC
>DATLVJ010000384.1:0-19933 GCA_035577585.1 Candidatus Limnocylindrales bacterium | reverse complement strand
GACTTCCACGGCAGCGCCTACGAGTTCCTGAGAAATAGCGCACTGGATGCGCGCAATTACTTTGAGGACCCCACGGCTGGCAAAGCGCCGTTTAAGAGAAATCAATTCGGCGGCGGTGTTGGCGGCCCAATCGTTAAGAACAAGACTTTCTTTTTCGCGGACTATGAAGGAATTCGCCAGGCAAAGGGCATTTCGAACGTCGACAACGTGCCTTCCATTGCGGCGCGTTCAGGTCTTTTGTGCTCGAATCCCGCTGGGGCAACGCCGCCAAATTCCTGTTCTACCACCCAGCTTCAACCCGGTCCAAATACCGACGCAAATGGCGTTGATTTGGAAGCCGCGAAGTATCTGGTGTTCTATCCTGTCGCCCCCGCGACAAACAATATTGGAAATGGAGACGTCGCGAAGTTCATCTTCAATGCGAATCAGGTGGTGAATGAAAACTTTGTTACCACGCGCATTGACCATAGATTCTCGGAGAAGGACAGCCTGTTTGGAACATACCTGTACGACAAGACGCCTTATACCTCGCCCGATTCATATGGAAACGTCGGGCTTGGATCGCTCACTTCCAGGCAGATTGTTGCCGCCGAAGAAACTCATAGCTTCACTCCCGGCTTCGTAAACGCGATTCGTTTCGGTTATAACCACGAACGCGTGGACAACAATGCGAGCGTCACAGCAATAAATCCGGCCGCGTCTGATGTCTCACTCGGAGCCTTTGCCGGCCGAAACGCTTCGGTAGTCACGGTTGGGGGACTGACCAGCATGCCTGGCGGCGTTGGAGGCCTGCCTACCTACCTGTACCGTTGGAACACGTTTCAGCTCTACGACGATGCATTCATCACCCGCGGCAAGCATTCCATCAAATTCGGCGGGGCTTTCGAGCGGATGTTTCTCCAGGTGGAGGCGCTGTCCGATCCCAATGGAATCTGGTTCTTTGGCAACATAAAGAATTTTCTGACCAACGTACCTACCAAATTTCAAGGTGGAATCGCCAGCTCGCTCACACCTCGCAATCTCCGCCAAAACATCTTTGGCGCTTATGTTCAGGACGACTGGCGCTGGAAGTCTAATCTGACAGTGAACCTCGGACTCCGCTATGAGATGACCAGCCAGATTACCGAGGCCGACGGGAAGCTATCTAATTTGAGGGATATAACCTCCGGCACTTCCCATCTGGGCGACCCGTTCTTTGAGAGCAACCCCACCACGAAGAATTTCGAACCGCGAATCGGATTCGCCTGGGATCCGTTGCGCAACGGCAAGCTGGCCGTCCGCGGCGGCATCGGATTATTTGACGTTCTGCCTCTTCCATACCAATTCATCCTTCTGGTGACTCAGGCGACACCGTTCTTCGAGTACACGGTGCTTAAAAACACCGCCGCTAATCCGATAAGCTTCTTCAATGGGCTGCCGAGCACATTCCCAGCAAACAAAGTGCGCGCCACATACACCGACCCCAACCCCCATCGCAATTACGTGAGCCAGTTTAACCTGAATGTCCAGTATCAACTCACCCCGAGCGTGGCAGCGATGGTCGCTTACGTCGGCTCTCGTGGCGTCCATCAACCCTTCCGCGTTGACGAAGCCAACTTGGCGTTGCCCACAAAAACAAGTGCCGGATACCTATGGGCGGCCGATGACTCCAACATCAACCCAAATTTTGGTACCGTCCGAGGGATGTTTTACCAGGGACGCTCTTATTTCAACGCCATGGAATTGCAGTTAGCCAAGCGCATGAGCCATGGTTTCCAGGTGCAGGGCACCTTCACCTGGGGCAAGAGCATCGACACCAGTTCGGCCACTCTGGCGGGCGACGCCTTCAACAACTCCATTTCCAGTCTAGACTGGTTTGACACGAAATTGACCCGGGGTCTCTCTGATTACAATGTGGGCCGCAGTTTTGTTCTCAATGCGACGTGGGAACTGCCTTCGCCTAAATCGTGGTCCGGCCCGGCCAAGTGGATTTCCGAGGGATGGCAACTGGGAACGATTCTGACCCTCAGCGACGGTGTCCCCTTTACCCCGACGTGGGGCACTGGCGACGATCCGGCCAACACCCTGAGCAGTGACGATTACGCTTATCCGAATCGCCTCGGTGGCTCCGGGTGCAGCAGCCTCACGAACCCGGGCAATCCTAGAAATTACATTAAAACCCAGTGCTTTGCGATTCCCACCGCGCCAGACTTGGCCTTTTGGAACGCCAACTGTCTCGGCGGCGATGCTGCATCTTTGCAATGCTTCAACCTTCGCGGCAACGCCGGTCGCAATATCATGAACGGTCCCGGAATTACCAGTCTCGACTTTTCCGTCTTCAAGAACAATCACATCCGGAGAATCTCTGAGAATTTCAATGTCCAGTTCCGGGTCGAAATGTTCAACATCATCAATCATCCTAACTTTGGGCCCCCGGGCCCAGGCGATGGCAATACGGACATCTTCCTTTCTGATACGAGTCCGAACCCCATCGCGGGAGGGTTAGTGAGGACCACGGTTCCCGAACGTCAGATTCAATTTGCACTCAAATTTATCTTCTAAACCCGGACGCGATCCGGACAAACCATTGAGGTGCACGCGTGAAGCTTCTTGAAGTTCGTCAGTTGGCGTTAGCAACTGTTGTGTTGGCGGGTAGCTTGGCTGTGTCGCTCGTAGCCCTGCCCCAGGCTGGCTATCACCTGTTGAAGAAATACGAATTGGGCGCCGCGCCCGGGGGCAAGGAGTATTGGGACTACATCACATTCGACTCTTCCACTCGCCGCTTGTACATTTCGCACAATACAGAGGTGAAGGTGGTCGCTGCGGATACTGGCGCGATTGTCGGCAGCATTCCCGACTTGAAGCGGGTGCACGGCATCGTGGTGATGAATGACCTGGGCCGGGGTTTCATCAGCGATGGCGGCGCCGATGAGGTTGTCGTCTTCGATCTGAAAACGCTGAAAGCAACCGGGCACATCAAGACCGGCGGCAATCCGGATTGCATCATTTATGATCCCGCTTCCAAGCATATTTTCGCCATGAACGGAAAGACGAATGATGCTTCGGTGATCGATCCTGCTTCGGAAAAAGTCATCGCCACCATTCCCATCGGTGGACGCCCCGAATACGCAGTGCCGGATGGGCATGGCACGATCTACGACAACGTTGAAGACAAAAACGAAGTGGTAGCCATTGATTCGATGACCAATACCGTGAAATCTCATTGGCCGATCGCACCCGCGGAGGAAGCTACCGCAATCGATCTTGACGCGCAGCATCACCGGTTGTTCATCGGCGGCCGCAACAAGATACTGGCCATCATGAACGTGGACAGCGGCAAGGTCGTCCAGACTTTTCCGATCGGCGCGGGCGTGGATACCAACATCTATGAACCGTCGAGCGGCACGCTCTTCGTTGCGGCGCGTGAAGGGTTGCTGCACGTTTTTCATGAGGATTCACCCGACAGTTTCAGCGTGGCCGAAACCGTGAAAACGGAGTTCGGAGCGCGCAACATGGCGCTCGATCCCAAAACCCACCAGTTGTTTATAGACACGGCCGACTTTACACCGGCGGCAGCACCCACGACCGAGCAACCCAAGCCACAGCCGACCCCGGTATCCGGAACGTTCCGGTTGCTGGTCTACGGCCGCTGAAGCACAATCCCATCTGCAAGGAAGGGCGAATGCCACTCAGCTATCGTGTCAGGCGATTCGCGGAAGTGTCCGCGGTTCTAGCATGCTTGAATTTCGGGCTATCGTTGGCGGATGCCCGGCCCGAGCCTGTGCCACAACAATCAGGTGATCAGCAGGCCGCTGCCCTTGATTTTGAAACGTATCGTACGCGCATCGAGCCAATTTTCCTGAAACAGCGAGAGAACGGCCCCCGGTGCTACGACTGCCACTCCACCTTAAGCACTCGGCTTCGCCTTGAACCGCTATCGGCAGGGAACGCGTCGTGGACGGAGCAACAGTCCCGCAGGAACTTCGAAGTCGTACTGCAACTCACTGCGCCCGGAGAACCGCTGAAGAGCCGCTTGCTTCTGCATCCGCTTGCGCCAGACGCGGGAGGGGATCCCACGCACACCGGAGGGAAATTCTGGAAATCGCAGAACGATCCGGAATGGCGGATGCTCGCCGAATGGGTCCGCCACGCCAATGCCGCGCCCTCATCGGCGCAAACGCGGACGAATTCGCAGTCCAAGGGCGAACTGGATTTTGAGTCCTTTAAATCGGCCGTACAGCCCATCTTCCTAAAGGAGCGGCCAGGACACGCCCGCTGTTACGGCTGCCATACCGCCGCGAACAGAGTCTTTCATCTCGCGGCTCTCTCGCCCGGCCTCAGCGACTGGACTGAGGAGCAATCCAGCCAGAATTTCCAGAGCGCCTCGCAAATGGTGGTACCCGGCAAGCCCCAATCGAGCAGGCTTCTCCTGCATCCTCTGGCTCCCGAAGCGGGAGGGGACGCATTTCATTCCGGCGGGCGGCAGTTCGCTTCGCAGGAAGATCCCGATTGGATGGTTCTGGCGCAATGGGTACGCTCGGCAGGGGCCCCCGCGTCCGATGCTTCGCCATCGAGCCATGCCGCGCGAATCTACATAACCAACAGCGCCGGTAACACCGTCGACGTAATCGATTCATCCACCAATCAGGTGGTGCAGGTGATTCGAGGCATCGGACTGCCTCACGGGGTGACTTTTTCCCCCGATGGAAAACGCGTGTACATCAGCAACGAATCGGAATCCATTCTGGATGTCGTGGATCGCGAGTCGGCAAAGATTCTGAAAAAGGTTGCTCTCAGCGGCCACCCAAACAATCTAACCATCACCAAAGATGGCGGCCGCGTGCTAGTCGGCATCCGGGAAGATCCCGGCTCGGTGGATGTGATTGACGCGAAATCGCTCGAACATACAAAAAGCATTTCCGTGGACGGGAGTGTGCATAACATTTTCGTCACCCCCGACGGCAAATACGCGGTCAGCGGCTCTATCGAGAATAAGGCCGCGACGGTGATCGACCTGGATACGGAAAAGGCTGCCTGGGAAGTTAAATTTGATCGGGGCGTGCGCCCCATGGCGTTTGAAGCAAACCCGGACGGTTCGACGCGCAGGATTTTCGTTCAGCTTTCCGGCTTGAATGGTTTTGCCGTCGTCGATTTTGCCAACCGCAAAGAGGTTGCGCGGATTTCGCTGCCGGACCAGCCCAACGGCTTCGGCGGTGCCGAAGAACGCCTGGGCACTCCCTCGCACGGCATCGGCGTTGCCCCGGATGGAAAGTCTTTGTGGGTCAACAGCACGGTCGCGAATGCAGTGTTCAAGTATTCTCTGCCCGACCTCCAACTCGTCGGCTATTGCCCGCTGCCAGTGCAGCAACCGGCGAATCACGCGGCCATCGGAGCGGTGCCCGAATGGATCACGTTCACACCTGACAGCCAGCGCGTGTACGACTCGAACTCCGGGGCGCGCTCCGTATCGGTGATTGACGCAAAGACTCTGAAGCTGATTGATGTGGTGAATGTTGGGGAAGTCCCGAAACGCATCAACACGCTCGTGCCGCGCTGAGGCTGGATTCCCCGCAAAAGCCGATGGTGACGTAAGTCAGGATTGCGCCGATTCCCGCCGCGGCGCGCGTTTATTCCTGCGTTTCCGGCTCGATGGGAATCTCGACTTGTTCGACTCCGGCTTCTTTTTCCGTGCGCTTGGCAATCTTCCGCTGCTCGCGGCGCTCGGCTTTTTCGCGCTGCTTTTCCAAACGCTTCATTTCCTTCTGGCGTTTTTGGAATGTGATGGCCATAGAATCTCCTTGAACTCGCAGAACAATTGGCTGCTTCGAAGAACCGACCGCGGAATTTACCAGCGCGGTTCGCGGGGTTGCCGTGCTGCTTCCCGGTAATCTTCGTTCGAGAAACGTTCCCGGTTGCCGCCGCCACGATTATCGGATCGAGGCGCGCGGGTAGCTTCCTTGGGGCGCGCTTCGTTTACCTTCAGGTTTCTGCCGCCAACCTGCTTGCCATCCAGTCCTGCAACGGCCTTCGCGGCTTCCTCGTCGTTCGGCATCTCCACGAACGCAAATCCCCGCGCGCGGCCGGTCTCGCGATCCTTCACCAGGTTCACGCGGCCAACCTGTCCGAACGGCTTGAACAGATCGTTTAATTCGCTTTCTGTGGTCTGAAAACTCAGATTTCCTACAAATAGACTCTTCATCCTTCTTCTCCTTTAAAGATTTGCAACCGCCCGCAATTATTTCTGCGCGTGGCTACAGGCACTTCGACTCCCCGTTAGTATGAGCCCCGAATGAATATCTGGAACCTGCCGGAACGCGACGGATGCCGCAACTTGCGCAGCGCCTTGGCTTCGATCTGCCGGATGCGCTCCCGGGTAACCGCGAACACCTCGCCAACTTCCTCGAGCGTATGTTGGCTGCCGTCATCCAAGCCAAACCGCATGCGGATGATGCGCTCTTCGCGCGGGGTGAGCGTGCGGAGGATCGACGCAATCTGGTCTTTCAGGTTCAAATCAATCGCCGCGTCCGAGGGCGACAACACGCCCTTATCCTCGATGAAGTCGCCCAAGTGCGATTCGCCTTCATCGCCCAGCGGCGTTTCAAAGGACATCGGCAGTTGCGCAATCTTCTTGGTTTTTCGGACCGCGTCCACGGGAATGTCCATGCGCCGGGCGATTTCCTCGGATGTCGGCTCGCGCCCCAATTCCTGGACCAATTGCTGGCTGGTGCGTACCTGCTTGTTGATCATTTCGATCATGTGCACGGGCACGCGGATGGTGCGGGCCTGGTCCGCGATGGCGCGGGTGATCGCCTGACGGATCCACCAGGTGGCGTAGGTGGAGAATTTGTAGCCGCGGCGCCAGTCAAACTTGTCGGTGCCGCGCATCAGGCCGATATTGCCTTCCTGGATCAGGTCCAGAAACTGCAGCCCGCGGTTGGTATATTTTTTGGCGATGGAGACCACCAGCCGCAAGTTGGCCGCCGTCAGTTCGCTCTTGGCCTGTTGCGCTTCCGTCTCGCCCTGGTGAATCACCGTCAGTGCGCGTTTCAGCGTGCTGGCGCCCACTTCGCTGGACTCTTCAATCTCCCGCAGCCGGGTGCGGCAAGTGCGCAATTCCTTGCGCGCTTCCATGGATGTGTCGCCGTGCGACGCCTTCACGCGCCGCTCCAGCCGCGCCGCCTCGCGCTCCAGAAATTCCAGGCGCTCCACCGTGTGGCGAAGCAGCTCGATCAGCCGTTTGCGCTCGCGCTCTTTGAATTCGATGGATCGTGCAAGCTGCGACATTTCCACGCGAGTCCGGGACAGCCGCCACTTGGCTCGACGAGACGCCAGCTTACCCGAACTCCCCGCCGCTTCCAGCTTGCCGCGCTGCTTCAATCCAAGTTCATGCAGCTTTGCTATCTTGTCGATGGTTCGCAGAGTGTGCCGTGTTTTTTCTTCGATCTTTTCCGGGGTGAGATCCTCTTCGTCAATCTGGACAATTTCCTTGATGGAGCGGTTTCCCGAACGCAAGTCTTCGGCGACGGCGATCAAAGCCTTGAGGACCACCGGGGATCGCGAGACTGTTTTCAGCACGCGAAGGCTGCCGCGCTCCAGCCGCTTGGCGATGGTCACTTCCTGCTCGCGCGTCAGCAGCGGCACCAGGCCCATTTCCCGCAAATAGACCCGCACCGGGTCGCTGGTTTTCTCAGGCGGCGATGCAGTCTGATCGAGTTCCGCATCTTCGTGGGACGTGGCGTCCTGCTGAGGCCGGGCCTCCGCCGGCTCAACGACATCAGCCGCGGCGTGCGCTATCTTGGCGTCTGAAGCATCTTCGTACAGAGCGATGCCTTCGCTCTCAAAGGCTGTAAAGGCGCTGTCAATCTCTTCGTTGGTGTGTTCTTCGGCGGCGAACGCGTCGTTCACCTGATCGTAGAGCAGGTAGCCTTGCTCTTTGCCCAGTTTGATGAGCAGCCGGACTTGATCTTGTTGTTCCTGAATTTCCCGTGACAATGATTTCTCCCCTCATCCGCTGCCAGTTTGCCCGGGCCTTTTGCTGCAGAGTTTCGCCCGGCAGGCACACTTGGACGAGGATTGGCTCAGATTGAATCTTTTTGCGGATTGCAGCTGTGGCTACCTACGCTGCGTTCGGTGGACGGGACTCCGGTGTCCCGATGCTCTTGGGTGCTGCGGCATTTGCAGCTCTAGAATCAGATGCCTACCATCATACACTACCTGCGTGTCCGCCGGTGGGGTTCACTGCAGGCTCGCGGAGCCTCTCCTGTGAAATACCTGTGAAGACTCTAAGTCTGCGACGCGCGCTTTCCCGAAGTGCTTCGGCTTTTCCTGAGAATGGTTCCTGCACCCCGCCGAAGAGCCTTCTCGCCATTGGCACGAGCAGGGAAGTGAAGCGGATCCCTCAGGCTCTGCAATTCACGATAGTAATAGAGCGCTGTGGGCCTTTGCCGGTGAAATCGCAGGCTCTTTAGAAAAGCGATCTCTTCCTCGCTTGCGTCGCCACTCATGCCGCGATTACGAAGAAATTCGCTGAACCCTGGCTGCTCCTCGGTTCCGTGAGTGGCTCCAGTTTCCACAAATTGGAAACGCACCAGCCGAGCGGAAGCCAGCCGCTTGTTCAAAAGCGCCTCGACCGCAAAGGTCTTTAGATCGATGTCCCAGGATTCAATCACCGGGCCCAGGAAGGCCGAGCAATGCTCCGCGGTGAGGTTGTATACATCCGTGTCCAGAAACTCCAGGATCATGGCCCGGGTTTCCTCGTAGGACTGGTGTTGAACTTGCCCCATCCGGCGCAGCCATTCCTCGTTTTTCAACTCTTCCCGCGCCACGCCTTTTGCCACATCCAGCAGTGTCTGGCTCACCATTCGCTCCAGTTCGCCGAAGGCCTGCTTCTCAAAAATCTGGCGAATTTCAGCGCGCCTTTCGGGGCTGCACTTCTTGACGATCAATTCACGCGCTTCCCGAAACAGAGGCGCGGGAGGTTCGGCCAGTTGACGTTTCAGCTCTTCGTGGCGTTGCGCCTGCACCATCGAAGAGAGATGACCTTTAGGGAATTCCAGAAATGCGTCCATTTTTTCGTAAAGACCTGTGCGTTCGACCGCCGGAGGCGCCTTCTTGCGCGAGAGCAATTGGGAGATGTACGACTCCGTGACTTGCGCCGCAGCCGCCAGGTCGCGCTGCTCCAATCGGAGTTCCTTGAGCCTTTGCCGGATGATGTAGCTGACATCCACGAAACTGCTCCTCTGGATTAACCAAATAAGTGAAGTCAATTGTATGCGAGCTCTAGCCACTTGACAAGAACTGTAAAGTGGCGCAAGCTGGAAATGTCATCCCAAGGCTGCCTTCAGGTTTGGAAAACCCGGCGGGGTTCCTGAAATACTCCCTTGCTCACGAACCGAAGGAGCTCCCTATGTTTGTTCGCAAAGTGTCCATGCGCTTGCGGTCCGAAGCCGCGGCGGAATTTATCCGCAAAATGGAAGACGAGATCATCCCGTTGCTTCGCAAACAGAAGGGTTTTCTGGACGAGATGACCTTGCTGGCGCAAAGCGGCAAGGAAGTGTACGCCTACAGTTTCTGGGAAAGCAGCGGCGACGCGGAAAATTACGACAAAAGCAGTTTTGCCCAGATTACCGGAATGCTCTCCGGAGTTATTGAGGGCCCGCTCCGCGTCCACACCTACATGGTTGCCAATTCCACATTTCACAAAATGGCTGCCGCAGTCGCTTCCTGATTCAGCCGGGTTTTCGCCGGCCGGTTAGTCGTTGGCGGAAGACCGATGAAGATTCTGAAGAGGGAAGGCGCCGAGCCTCTCCTGATTTCTCTTCGCAGGTTCTCGGCAGAGGAGAATGGATGCAAATCGCGATCTGGATTTTTGTGGGACTCGCCGCCGGATGGCTCGCCGGCAAAAGCCTCGAAGGGAAGGGCTATGGCGTATGGCTGGACTTGGCATTGGGTGTTGCCGGTGCCGTCGTTGGCGGCCTCCTGGCTCGTTCCATCGGCTATTCCGGATATGACGGGGCGTTTGTTTCCACTTTCATGGCAATCGGTTGCGCGGCGCTTTTGACGATTTTGGTGGCGATGGCAAACCGCAGAACGATTCGCGCCAGGGCGCTCTGATTGGCTCCGGTTCCAAAATTTGCCGGCAGCCCTGTGGTTCCAATGACAGAAATGAACGAATCAAACATGATCCTGATCCGCGAAGGCGCGCTTTTGCCGCCAAACTTCGCGCTAGAAAGTGAAGCGTTCCTGCCTGGCTGGCGGATGGTCAAAAATTTCGATGGCTATACACTGAACCGGAAGATCAGCCAGGCAAACTGGAATTTTGTCCGCCTGAACGGTGAACACAAAGCCAAAGCCATTGGCCGCGTTTACGCCGGGACTCTTCGAAAAGGAATCGCCAAGATTTTGCACACCCTCCGGGGGAAGAAGTTCAACTCCCTGGAGATAACCGTGGTTGGGCTGAAGCGTTGCGTGGGCCTGGCTTTCGTTAGCATTTCGGCGAACCGGCGGCACATCCAGGGCGGACTTAGAGTTTCTCCATAGAGATTTCTTGGTGCTCCCGGCTGGAAAGCGCAAGCTTCTTTCCCGGGATTGCCGGAAAGCAGCAGCTGTTTAATTTTTGCAACGAATCAGGAAAAGGAAACGCGGATGACAAAACTATATGTTGGCAATCTCTCTTTCGGAATGAACGATGAATCCCTGCAACAGTTGTTCGTGGACAAGGGCTATCAGGTCTCATCGGCTCGCGTGATAACGGACCGGGAAACAGGACGCTCACGGGGCTTTGGTTTTGTCGAATTGGGTGATGGCGGCGATGCGACGAAGGCGATTGGCGAACTGAACGGGCTCGATGTGGATGGCCGGCAGTTGCAAGTGAACGAAGCGCGCCCCCAGGAATCGCGTGGCGGCGGTGGTGATCGTTCGGGTGGCCGCGGCGGTTATTCCGGCGGGCGATCTGGCGGAAACGGTCGCCGCAGTTATTAAGCCTACGTGACCTTGCATGTTGCTCGCGGGCAGCCGTGGGTTGGCGTGCCCGAGGAAACCTTTGACGTTGGGTTGGGCCGAAAGTTTACTTTCGAAAAGTGACAGGAGGCAGTTTTGGAGAATTTTCCGGCAGGCCAATACATCAAGCATTTTCAGTACGGTTGCGGTGTGATAACCGAGTCAAAATTGGACCGTACAACCATTGATTTTGACGCGCACGGAATCAAGATTTTCGTCACCAGTCTGATGGTTGTCGAGCTTGCCGAAGGCACACCCCCCAAGCGGCGCCGCGCGAAGCGTCCCAAGGCGGCAATGCCGGCTCCCACACTGAATGCCCGCGTCTTCGTTCCCGGTGCCAAATGAGCGGCGGTATTCTCGTGCAGTATGTCGGATTTCGGACAAACGCAGGGTCACGAGAGTACACGTTCAACGTTCGCGGTGACGGGGAAGATCGTGAGTTCACGATAAATATTGCCAACGAGGCGTTCGTTAGCCATCGCGCGCGGTATCAGGATGCACCCGCAATCTGCGCCGAACGGCTGCAGGCGGAGTTGGCCGCCCACGAAAACCATCCAATCGAGACACAGTACATCATCACCAGCGCCGAACTGGAAACCTATCGAGCCGCTCGCGCTCCCAAGGGGGGCGAGAAATTGTGGACCCGTAAGTCGAACGATGAGTACTAGACCTTGTAGGAACCCCTAGAACGGGTAATTCTCCGCGTTGCCCCCCTGCCCCGAAACCCTTCATTGCCAACCCCAACCGCAAGTAGTAGTGTCCCCGCATGGCCAGGAAGCCGAAGAATCGCACGAAGGGGGGCCGTACGACCATGCCAGCCGATCATGATGAAAAAAACGCCGCGAATGGCGAACTGCGCGAAGGCGCAAACGTCGATAAAATCCGGGACATTTTATTTGGTTCCAACATGCGGGAATACGAGAAGCGCTTCGCCCGCCTCGAAGAGCGACTCAACAAATCTTCCGAAGCTCTCCGCGAGGACCTCAAGAAGCGTTTTGATTCTCTGGAAACCTATGTCCGGGAGGAAATGGAATCCCTCGGCCAGCGCCTGAAGGCCGAAAAATCCGAACGCGCCGAAAGTTTGAAAGAGCTGGCCCGCGAATCGCGCGACAATTCGAAAACGCTGGAAAAGAAACTTTCGCAACTGGAAGAGCAACTCGATTCCGCCCAGGCCGATCTACGCTCTAAGATTCTCGAGCAGTCCAAGTCCCTCGGCAGCCAAATTCAGAAGTCCAAGGACGAGCTGGAAACCGCGCTTGAGCACGAAGCCGAAACGCTACGCGCCGACAAGACCGACCGTGCCATGCTGGCGGACCTCTTCACCGAACTCTCCATGCGTTTGAAAGACGAATTGGAGCTCCCCGAGAAATAGGCAGGTAGCATAAGCATGGGTTCCGCCCCCCGACATTCCCGGGATCCTCTCGAATTTCGACCCAAAATGGCCGAGACGCCACCAACCCGACCAGCGCCGGAACCCGACGAGGCTTCGCTTGAACCTGATGCCCAGGCATACCTTGAGCTTCGTCAACTGATCCTCGCCCCGGAGCAGGAGGCCCTCGAGCGCCTCCACCAACGGGTGGACGATCCTGCATCGCGCACCGAAGACGTTGGCAGCGTGGTGGCGGAGGCCATCCAGCTGCGCCGCAAACAGGGCGGCGACGAAGCCCTGAGCATCGCCCTTGCCCCCACAATCGAAACTGCGTTGCGAGAATCGGTGCGTAAAGATCCCACCACCCTCGCGGACGCCCTCTTCCCGGTCATGGGCCCGGCGATTCGCCGGTCGATTCTCGAAACGCTTCGCTCCTTTCTCGAATCATTCAATCAGGTCCTGGATCAGAGTCTGTCCGCGAAGGGACTCAAGTGGAGGCTCGAAGCATTGCGCACGGGGCGGTCCTTCACCGAAGTCGCCCTGCTGCATAGCCTGGTGTTTCGTGTCGAGCAGGTGTTCCTGATTCACAAGAAAACTGGCCTGCCGATCGGACACGCTGTGGCCTCGGCGGTCGCCATGCAGGACCCCAGCCTGGTGTCGGGGATGCTTTCCGCGATCCAGGATTTTGTGCGCGACTCGTTCCACACTTCGCAAGGGCAGGGAATAAACCGCATGAATGTCGGCGACCTCGACGTGTGGATCGAAGAAGGCCCCCACGCAATCCTCGCGTGCGTGATTCGCGGTATCGCGCCCCGAGAATTGCGCGACCGGATGGCTGAGGTTCTGGAGAACGTTCACCGCGAATATTCCGAACAACTGGCACAGTTTGATGGTGAGACCGCGCCGTTCACAAAAGCGGGTGAAGAGCTTTCCCGGTGCCTCGAGCATCGCTACAGGGAAGAATCGAAGGCCAAGAGTTTTGGATTCGTTTATGCCACCGCGGCCATTCTGTTTCTGTTGGCCGCGGGATGGGTCGGCTGGCGCGCTGTGCAGTACGGCCGCTGGGACCGCCTGGTAAACAAATTGCAAGAGCAGCCCGGATTCGTGATTACCTCCTTTGGGTGCGAGCATGGGAAGTTTGTCGTCCGCGGAATGCGCGACCCCCTTGCGGCGGATCCGGTGCAAGCCATCCATGGCTCGAATGTTGACCCTGCCGACGGGGAATTTCACTGGGGCGGCTACTATTCCCTGGATGATGGCATTGTTGAGCAGCGGGCAAAATCCATTTTGTCGCCGCCCGCGACGGCAATACTTAAAGTTAAATCAGGCGTACTGGTGGTTACCGGCGTGGCGTCCGCGAACTGGGTGAAGGATATTCAGACCAGAGCGTTGCTGGTCCCGGGAATCCATTCGGTGGAACTTTCACCGGAATTAAATCCCGGTCGATTGGCTTTTAACCAGGCCAAAGCGCAGATTGAGAGTGCGGTCGTGAAATTTCCTGTTGCCACCGCGGCGCTTTCGCCAGCCGAGCGTCTCGCTCTCAGCAACCTTGTGGCAAGTATCCAATCACTCCTCCAGTCTGCAGACGGCTTGCACCAGAGCGTCACTTTGGAAGTGCTGGGCCACACTGATTCCACCGGCGCGGAAGTGGCGAATTTGGATCTGAGCCAACGCCGCGCGGATCGAGTGGCCTGGGAACTTGGGCAATTTGGCGTCCCGGAGCGAGTCTTGCGGCCCCGCGGAGTTGGCACAACGAACCCGCTTCGCACCGAAGAAAATGAAGAGAATCGACAGTTCAACCGCAGCGCTACCTTTCGCGTCAGCGCGCCGCCTCCCTGATCCCCGACCATGCTCCAGAAAAAAATCTGCATGCTCGGCTCGTTCGCTGTAGGAAAGACCAGCCTCGTCCGGCGGTTTGTCGAGAGCATCTATTCCGATGTGTATCAAACAACGGTTGGGGTAAAGATCGACAAAAAAAATGTGAAAATAGGCGAAAAAGAGATGTCCGTGGTCCTCTGGGATATCTACGGGGAAGACGACTACCAGAAAATGCGATGGACTTATTTGCGGGGGGCTTCGGGCTATCTACTGGTGGCCGACGGCACGCGCAAAGCCACGCTGGAAAAGGCCGTCAGCCTGGAACAAAGAGTCCGCGAGGAAGCGGGCGCGATACCTTTTGTCCTGGTAATCAACAAGAGCGATTTGATCCGCGATTGGGAACTTGACCCGGCGTTAGAATTACAATTGGCCGAGCAGGGGTGGAGCATCGTTCGCTCAAGCGCAAAGACGGGAGAGGGCGTCGAGGAATCCTTCTCTCTGCTTGCACGGAAAATGCTGGGATGAACATGGCTCACGTACTTGAAAAATTCCCGATGGAGATGGGATTCGCGCTTTTTGAGCACCGCGGCGACGGCAATTTTCTTCCCCTCGCGGAACTTCCAAATTGGTTTTCCGAAATCTGGGGCCATGCTGGCAATGCAACCGGCGGAATTCCCCTTGCCCTGCAATCGCCATTTCTTGAAAATTTTCTGTTGGAAGCAGAAGAGTTCTGGAATTCTCCAGGCTCCGCCCCCTGTCAGTCGGAAACCTGGATCGAAAAATCCCGCTCCGGCCGCGAAATCCCCGTGCAGGCAAAGGCGCTCCTTCTGGAGGCCAAGCGGATACTGGCTCTTTTCAGCCCCGATTCGCAATTTCGCGAACAAGTTAAGATTCTGCAAACTGCCCGAAACGCCTTGCTGGATCACGAACGCCTGGCGCGGGAAATCCAAAAAAAGGAAATTCTGCTGCACTGCATCGTGCACGACCTCTCCCAGCCGCTCAGCGTGATGCATGTTGCGATGGATTCGCTTTCGCATGAGTCCATCAGTGAACGCTCCAGGCAGTTTCTGACTCTGGGCAAACATGCCAGCAGCCAGCAGGAGGCGATGATCCGCCAGATCCTGCAAACTTTCTCCGATGACTTGCGAGCCAGTCTCGATGCGGGCACGGAGGGAAGTTCGGCCGCCGATCTTCTCGAGTGCGCCCGCAGGACGATGAGTTCTCTGGAGCCTGTCTTCCAGGCCAAAGGCGTGCGTTTGGCCGTTTCCTCAACCATAAATCCCGACGCCAAGTGGCCCGTGATTGCCGAAGAATCCCGGTTACAGCGTATCTTCTCAAACCTGCTCGAAAATGCTCTTCGTTACACTCCGGCGGGCCGCCAGGTCACGATTGGCGTCGAGGATGAGGGCGATTTTCTGAAAGGGTTTGTGGACGACGAAGGGCCAGGCCTGCCCGGCGATCTACGTCCGGAACAAATGTTCGGCCTTTTTATGAAAGGGAAGCAGAGTGGCGGAAAAGCGGGGCTGGGGCTCTATTTCTGTCGCATCACGGTGGAGCGCTGGGGCGGCAGCATCGGTTGCGTTACGCTTCCCGAAAGAGGATCGCGCTTCTGGTTTCGGCTTCCACGCGCCGCCGGTCAAGTTGCAATGGGATCTTCCGCCGCGCTCAACAACACAATCCCCGGCGGTGCCAAGCGAGCCCCGGCAGCTGTTCGGCCAATGCGGATTCTCCTTGCCGATGATCAGGAAGACATCCGGACGCTTACCGCTTATCAATTGAAGCGCAATGGCCACAAGGTGGTGATTGCGAAAGATGGCAAGCAAGCCCTCAGGACGTTTGGAACGGCGACTTTCGATGCCGTCTTACTGGATCAGGAGATGCCCGGAATGACGGGAGACGAAGTCGCCCGGGCGATTCGAAAAACCGAAGCAGGGAAGAAGAAACGGGTATTTCTCCTGGCCTCGACCGGCAACACTACCTCTGAGGATGTTCGTCACTTGAAGCTCGCGGGATTCGACGAAGTTCTGGGAAAGCCGTTTCGCCTCGAGGACTTGAATCTCCTCCTGGCCTCCTCGCAGGCATCCTCGTCTGAAACGCGGACGCCATCTTTTCCTCCGGCGGTGCCGGACGCGGGCATTGCGGCACTCCTTGAGCGTGTAGGCGGGGATGAAAAGCTTTTGAAACGCATGATTCAGACTTTCTTGCGCGACACTCCAAAGCGCCTTGCGGGAATCGCCGTAGCCATCCGGCGGAAAAGCCCGGACGGAGTCGCTTCAATTGCCCACGCGCTGAAAGGCTCGGTGAGCATATTCGGAGCCGAAGAGGCCCACAAGCATTCGCAGGAGCTACAGGAACTTGGCCGGAGTTGCGAATTGGCGCGGGCACCGGAGATACTGGCTTCACTGAAGGAAGAGATTGCGAAACTGCAAGCAAACCTGAGAGGATACGCAAATCAAACCCCCGCCAGGTCCGAGTCGAAACACGGCAAGCGACAACGGCCTTCCCGGAATCGGGGTAAACGCCGGCAGTAAACGATGTGCGCGGCGGTTCCGAGTGAAATCGACGGGAGTCCCAGCATGCCTCACATACTGGTAGCGGAAGATGACGCCACAACGCGTGAAATGATCCGCGGGGTCCTGACCAAGCAAGGCTACGATGTGAGCACAGCGGCCGACGGCATGAGCGCGCTGCGCACCCTGAAGAAAAAAAACTTTGATCTTGTGCTGCTGGATATCTGGATGCCCAAAATGTCCGGTTTGGGGCTTATCGGCACGCTGCGCGGTGAAAAACACATTCCGAAAATCATCGTAATGACTTCGGATAAGACCTCCGACACGGTTTTGAATTCGCTGCGCGGCCAGATTTACCAGTTTCTTTCCAAACCGCTGGATGCAAACGCACTGATCTCCACGGTAGACAATGCGCTTTCAGAAGATCCCTCGATTCCGCCGATAGAGGTCCTCTCCGCCAACAAGCATTGGGTGGAGCTTCTTGTTCCCTGCGAACGCTCGGTGGTCAGCCGGGTGCAAAGCTTTCTTTCTCGCCTGGAGACCGATCTGCCCCCCGACGTGATGGAAAAAGTCGGCTACGCTTTTCGCGAACTTCTGAACAATGCGATCGAATGGGGCGGCCACCTGGATCCCAATCTGAAAGTGCGCATCTCCTACATTCGCACGCGAAAATTGTTGATGTATCGCCTGGATGATCCCGGCCCCGGCTTCAAGATGGAAGATTTGAAGCACGCAGCAGTGAGCAATCCCGCCGATGATCCCATGGCCCATATGACCGTCCGTGAACAAAAAGGGCTTCGCCCGGGCGGCCTTGGCTTGATGCTCACGCAACAACTGGTCGACGAACTGGTTTACAACGAAGCCCGCAACGAAGTCGTCCTCATCAAATACCTTTAACATTTCAGTAGCGCCAGGCTTCAGCCTGCCGGGCTAAAAAACTCTCCCGGCCGGTTCTTCGACTTTTGCTTTTCCCCGCCCGCCACTTCTCTAGTACACTTACCCGATTCACTTGGTACTCATACTTCGATAAGGAGCATTTCTTATGGCTGCAATCCCCCTGACTGGCGCCGAATTCAAAAAGCAGTTGCGCGCCGGAACTCCGAAACTCGGCCTGTTTGTAAACTCCCACAGCCCCACAGTTGCCGAACAACTGGCGCACAGCGGTTACGACTGGTTGCTGGTCGATTCGCAGCACGGACCGATGGGCTATGAAAAGCTTTCGGCGATGCTCGCGGGTATCGCCAATGGCGGAGCAAAATCCATCGTGCGTGTCGGCGGATACGGCGATCGGCCGGGCATCCAGCAGTCGCTGGATTTAGGCGCCGACGGCGTGCTCGTGCCCTACATCAACAACGCCGATGAAGCGCGCCAGGCTGTAAGTTGCGCGCGTTATCCCACCGTTGGCACTCGCTCGGTTTATTTTCCGCAGCGCAGCATGAACAAGGAAGGCCTCCTTGGCTACGCGGGCGGAGCGAACAGCAATGTGATCGTCGCGCTGCAGGTCGAAACCGCCGATTGCATCAAAAACATCGATGAAATCGCCGCCGTTCCCGGCGTGGATCTTCTCTTCCTGGGCCAGAACGATCTCTGCATGTCCATGGGGCTCTATGAAAAATACGAGTTTCCCCACATGTATACGTCCCCGGAAATCGGCGCGGCCACGGAAAAGCTGATCGCGGCGGCCCGCAAAAACAACGTAATTCTGGGTCTGTTCCTGTTCGGGACGGCGCGCGTCGGCGAATTCCTGGACAAAGGTTTCCCGTTCATCAGCATCGGCAACGATCTTCACCACGTCCTCACACAGGCAGGCGCGTACGTAAAGGATGTGGAAGAGATCTCCAAAGCCAAAGGGAAAAACTGGAACCGGCGCCCGACCGCCCTGTTTTAGTCTTTCGCAAGTTCAAATCGGACAGAGCCTCTCCGCCTGTCACGGGGAGGCTTTTTTCTCTGAGTGCCGGCCCGGCCTGCGCTCGCGATTTCAACTCCTTCGACGAATTCCATTCGAGCCCCGAACTCCCGGATTCAACGCCTCGCCTTTCACCAAATCCTTTCACGCTGCATCAAAGAAGGTCTGGTCCTTATCAGATGTTGCGACCCTCGCCAAAATTGCAAAGGGTGTGAGATGTCACCTGATCTCTCCGATCCGAAGCCAACGATGAAACTGAAAAACTGGGGCAACCGGCCTTGGACCGTAAACTTTCGCGCCAAGCAGCAACCGCTGCCGGGCACTGTTGATTTTGCCGTTGTCGGCGGGGGCTTCAGCGGGCTTGCCGCAGCCGCTTGGCTTAGGCGACTTGCCCCCGATAAGTCCGTTGTGCTTCTGGAAGCCGAAACATTTGGCGCCGGCGCCAGCGGCAACACCGGCGGTCTGGCCCTTGCAGAAACTGCCGCGGGAAATTTGCCAGGTTTGGGTGATGTCCTTTCTGGATACCAGAAAATACTAACGGAGCTGACCGTAGAGGGCGACGTGCACCTTCCTGGAGTGTACGAACTTGGGCGCACCCGCCCCTTGGTGAACTCTCCAATTCGCTGGAGCGACTCGGGCGATCTTTGCGCCGTCAATGAAGTCGCCGGCGGCACAATCGATCCTGGAAAGGTTGTCACAGGGCTGGCGGCTGCGGCGGAGCGGGCCGGCGTTCTTCTTTTTCAGAATGCCAACGTCGAGCGCTGCGAGTTTCTTGAACCAATTCGACTGCACAGTTCGATTGGCGTGATTTCCGCCAGTCAGGTCCTGCTTGCGACGAACGCTTATTCCCTGGAACTGACCGGCTGGACGAAGCGAGCCGAATCCTGTTTCACTCTCGCTGTGGCGACGCAGTCCCTCGCCGTTCCCACGTTAAGTGCTGTGGGCCTCTCCAATCGAAAACCGTTCTACACCGTGGATCTCCCGTACCTTTGGGGGCGCCTGCTCGGCGACCAAATTATTTTCGGCAGCGGCCTGGTGCATTTTGGAGATTGGCGCGAAATGCATTCACTGAACATCGAATCCGGCGCCGCAGCAGAAGCTTTTGCGCGCCTCGAAAAGCGAATTCACGGCCTGCATCCAGAGCTTCTGGACATAACGATTACCCACCGTTGGGGCGGCCCCATCGCGATTTCCGAAGGCTGGGTGCCCATTTTCGAGCGGCATCCGAAAAGCGCAAACGTAATCGTTCTCGGCGGATTTTCAGGCCATGGGGTCGCGCAATCCGTTTACCTTGGCGCCTGGGCCGCGGAAGCCCTGCTGGGAAAACGAGAATTGCCAGCCTGGAAATAGCGG
>DATLVJ010000383.1:0-2967 GCA_035577585.1 Candidatus Limnocylindrales bacterium | reverse complement strand
AGGCCGCCGGCGATGTTGGCGAGATGCGCGGCTTCGAGGGGAGAAGCGCCGGCGGAGAGGCCGAGGGTGTAGGCGGCGAGGACGGTGTCGCCTGCGCCGGTGACGTCGACGGCTTGATCGCTGCCGTGGACGGAGATGTGGACGGTTTGCATGCCGGGCTGGAAGAGGGCGAGGCCGTCGCGGCCGCGGGTGATGACGAGGGATTCGAGGTTCATTTGGGCGACGGTGGCGCGGCCGCAGCGTTCGAGTTCGGCAAGATTCTTGCCGATGGTGGTGTGGTGGAGGGCTTCGATTTCACCTTCGTTGGGTGTGGCGGAATGGATGCCGGAGCGCTGGTAGTCGGTGAGGCGGTAGCGCGAGTCGAGGGTGGAAAGGAGCGGGCGTTTATTGGAGGAAAGAATTTTGCGAAGTTCCCGCGGGTTGGCGACACCGAAACCGTAGTCGGAAACGGCCAGGGCGTTTGCTTTTTTGAGAGACTTCGCGAGAGTGGCGTGAATTTTATTTTGGAATTCGGGGGGCAGGGGTTGGCCGGGTTCGTAGTCCACGCGGAGGACTTGCTGGCCGACTTTGTGGGCCCAGCCGGCGAGGAATCGGGTTTTGGTAGGAGTGGTCCAGCCATTGACGCGGAAAATGCCGGAGACGTCGACCTTCTTGTCGCGGAAAAATTCGAGGAGACGGTTGCCGGCTTCGTCTTCGCCGACGGCGGTGACGGGAATGACCTTGGCGCCGAGGGCGGCGAAATTGTTGGCGGCGTTGGCGCCGCCGCCGGGGACGATCTGGGTTTCACGATGCTTGAGAATGAGGACGGGGGCTTCGCGGGAGACACGAGTGATGTCGCCGAATTGAAATGCGTCGGCGACGAAATCGCCGAGGACGACGACGGTTTTGGTGGAGAAGCGCTCGACGACTTCGGCGAGCGCCAAGAGGTCCACGGAGGGAGCGGGAGCGAGCTGTTTTTGGGAGCGCTTGGTCATTTGTCCCTCAGGATCCAATCCACGGCGGTTTCCAGATTTTCCGTAATCAAGTCAGGCTGCCTAGGCCAGGTTTTCGAGTGCCAGGTGAAATCGCCGAGGCCGTAACCCGTTTTCACAAAGATTCCTTTTGCGCCGGCGTTGAAGGCGAGTTCGATGTCGCCGTAGCGATCGCCGACGACGAACGAGCGCTGCAGATCGAGGCCGAGTTCCCGCGCGGCCAGGTGCAGCATGCCGGGGCTTGGTTTTCGGCAGTCGCAGGCGTCTGACTTCTCGTGTGGACAATGATAAACCGCCTCGAGGTGCGCGCCAGCCTGGGCAAGTTCTCTTTTCATGCGTTCGTGAACATCGTGCACCAGCGATTCCGGAAAATAGCCGCGGGCCACGCCGGATTGGTTGGTGACCACGACAACCGGTACTCCGGCCTGGTTCAAGCGGCGGATGGCCGGGGCTGCAAACGGAAACATACGAAAACGGTCGAGATGATTCAAGTAGCCGACTTCTTCGGCGATGGTGCCATCACGATCGAGGAAAACGGCGGGGCGGAGGGCAGAGGGATCAGGCAGAAGGCACCTCCGCGAGGCGCGATTGAAGGGCGGATTCGACCATCGAGGGAGTGACGGCGGTCATGCAGCGATGATCAGTGGGGCAACGGCGGAGGAAGCAGGGGCTACAGTAGGGCTTTTGCTGAACGATGGTGAGTCGCGGGGTGACCGGGGCGGTGCCGTGGGGATCTGTGGGGCCGAAGACGGCGACGACCGGAAGGCGGACGGCGGCGGCGACGTGCATGGCGCCGGAATCGTTGCCAAGAAAGAGGTGGCATTGGGAGAGGAGAGCGGGGAGATCGGCGATGGAGGTTTTGCCGGTGAGGTTGATGGGGGCGCGCTGCAATTCGGAGGCGATGGCGGCGGAAACGGGGAGTTCGCCGGGAGTGCCAAAGAGAATTACATCGGCATCGGCGCGGGAGAGCAAGGCGTTTAGTGATTTGGCGAAGCGATCGGGGGGCCAACATTTGGCGGAACCGTAGGATGCGCCGGCGCCGACGGCGATGCGGGTGGCGTGGGGGCGTGCCCCGGCTTCGAGGAGAGTTTGCGTTGCGCGCTGGCGCGCTGTTTCCGGGATGCGAAGGGTGATGTGCGGTTCGTCGGGGAGTTGATCGAGCCAGCCGGCGCGGCGGAGGAGTTCGAGGTAGTAGAACTTTTCGTGGGGGGGAATTTCACCGGGCTTGGGAACGGGGATGGGTTTGGTGAGCAAAAGGCTGCGGGCATCGCGGGCGTAACCGATGCGCTGAGGGATTTGGGCGCGCCAGACGAGCCAGGCGGCGTCGAAGGCGTTCTGGAGAAGGAGGGCGACATCGAATTTGCGGCTGCGGAGTTCGTGGATGAGTTTTTCGCGGCCTGTCCAGCCGCGGTGGTCGCCGCTGGGATCGTAGGGGATGAGTTCGTCGGAGACTTGCTGGTCGCGATAGATGTCGGCGACGTAGGGACGCGCGACGATGCTGATTTGTGCATCGGGATGGCGCAGGCGGACGGCGCGGAGGGCGGGGAGAGCCATGATGGCGTCGCCGACCCAGTTGGTGGCACGGATCATAATTTTCATACTGGAAGCCACCCGGCTGTGTTGACAACCTCGCAGAAACGTAGCGTGCAAGCGAAAAACAGATCCCTCACCCCGCAAAAAGCGCGGGGATTCGGGATGACAGCTGCGTGGAATCGTACTACGCCGGGGCTGAAGCCCCGACCTCCTAGAGAACCATTGATGAGATAACTTCTGGTCATACAACGGAGCTCCTGGCGGCGAGGCGCTGGTGGATAAAACCGAAGAAAGCATCATGCTGCGGAAGTTCCATTTCGATTACCGCGATGAAGACGGGGAGTTCGGAGAAGGAGAGGCCGGAGAGATTTTGGGCGTCTTTTTCGGTGGTGACGAAGGCCATGGCACCGCTGATGCGGGCCGCTTGTTCGAGCTCGGTCGCGTCGCGCTGATCGTAATGATG
>DATLVJ010000382.1:0-3966 GCA_035577585.1 Candidatus Limnocylindrales bacterium | reverse complement strand
TTGGCAGAACTGGCCGGCAAAGTTTCGGCTGCGAATATCCGAGAGATGAATTACGCGGTGGATGGACTGCATAGAGAGCCGTCGGCGGTGGTGAGGGAGTTCAGGAAAGCGAAGGGACTGTAGATTTCTGACGGCAAATTCAGCAATTACAAAATTGAGCGAAAGGCGCCCGCCCCGTAAAACCGTTCGGGGCGCGGAAAACGCGCCTCGAAAGGCGGCCGCTACAAAGGTAGGCTGCGTTGCGAGTTGGCCACCCTTCCTTCGTCAGGGCAAGCACTGAAGGTGGCCGCTACTCGGCGATCCAGAGATTTTCGGCGAAGCCCCAGGATGGATCCGACCATTGCGCTTGACGGCGGAAGCCGGAGTGGTGCGCGAGGCTGACCAACTCGTCATGGGAATACTTGTGAGAGCTTTCAGTCCAGATCGTTTCGTCCTTTTCGAATTGAACGGATAGCGAGGCTTCCGGGATATTGATTTTTTGCCGGAGGCGGGAGCGGAGGTGCATTTCGACGCTCTGCGTCGCTTTGTTGAATATGGCGAGATGTTCGAACTGCTGCAGATCGAAATCGGCGCCGAGTTCCCGGTTGATGCGCGCAAGCAGATTGAGATTGAACGCGGCTGTGACACCGATGGAATCGGCGTACGCATCAATCAATGTTTGAGCGGGCTTGAGCATGTCGGTGCCAAGGAGCAGCGAGTCACCGGAGGCCAGGATCTGGCGCACGTCGTGAAGAAAGTCCGAGCCGGCGGCGCCGTCGAAATTGCCGATGTTGCTGCCGAGGAAGAGAACGAGAAGATGTTCGCCGGGGGAGCGGCGGGCGGCGACTTCGCGGAGGCCGTCGAGATACTCGCGTTCGAAGCCGACGATGCTGATGCTGTTGATGTCGCGCAGCTCGCGGCGGAGGACGGCGAGGGCGGACGGAGAAATCTCAATCGGGTGATACCAGGTGGATTGCCATCGGGAGAGAGCTTCGAGAAGCAAGCGCGTCTTGCGGCCGGTGCCGCTGCCGAGTTCGGCGACAACGACGGGACGCGGAAGCTGGTCGACGATTTCCCTGGAGTGCATTCGAAGCAGGGTTTCTTCAGAGCGAGTGAGGCCGTATTCCGGCAGCTCACAGATGACTTCAAAGAGCGCGGAACCCACCGCGTCGTACAGATATTTTGACGGCAATTCCTTTTGGCCGGGCTTGGCAAGTCCAGCAGACACTTCCAGCGCAAACTGGCGAAGGTGAGAAGCGCGGGTGATTTTTGTCTGCGCAGAAGTTTTGGACATTCAGCAGCTCATTCGGAGACGCAACGGAATCCCGCGTAGACATACTGGTAGTGGGGCTGGAACCAGTTGCGGAAGGAACGGCGCAGGAAGCAAGCAGAACTGCGCGCGGAACCTCCCTTGATTACGAAATGTTTGCCATCGAAGAAATTGGCGGAGTAGCCGGGATAGTAGGAAAAGGCCTGAAAACCAGGGAAAGGCGCGAAGGGAGTGGACGTCCATTCCCAGCCGTTGCCGAGCTGGCCGACGACGCCGAATGCGCTCTTGTTGGCGGGATAGGCGTTGACGGGAGCGGGATCCCAACGGCGGAGATCGAAATTGCCGGAGTTGGATTCAGGCGCTGTTGTGCCCCAAGGATAAGACTGCTCGGCGCCCTGAGGAGTGCCATAGGCGGCGCGATGCCACTGTGCTTCGGTGGGCAGAGATTTTTTGGCCCAGCGGGCGTAGGCACTGGCTTCGGCGTGGCTGACGTAGACGGGCCAGTTGGAAGGAAATGGGAGTTCCTCAAACATTCCACGATAGGTCCATCCCGAGCCGGACTGATTCCAGAATGCGGGGTGGGAAATAGAATGGCGCTCGTTCCATTGCCAGTCTTCCGGCGACCACAAGTGGGGATTGCGGTAGCCGCCGTCTTCGATAAAACCAAGAAATTCGGAGTTGGTGACCATGAATTTGTCGATGCGGAAGTCCGGCACGATAGCGGTGAAGGAACCAAACTCATTGTCCCAACCAAAAGGGGCGGAGGGACCAGGCGAGAGGCCGAGAGTAGCCTGGCCCGCGGGAACTTCGACCATCTCATTGGCGGCCGGAGGGACAGACAGAGATTCCTGCGATTGCGGATGCTTCCGCGAATATGGAAGCCGATGAAGCATGTAGGCGAGGGTTTCGATGTGCATGAGTCGATGTTCGTAGGCGATGCGCAAAAGTGTTTCGGGGGAGTAACTGTCTGAATTGGAGGCAACCGGAAAATTGCCGGCGTCGAGAGAGTCGTCGATCAAACCGCGCATGGTTTGCACGTAGTTGCGGACTTCGGCGAGGGAGGGCCAATCCGCGGGCTGATCGGTGGGAAGACCGCCGTCAACCGGGTCGATTCCAAAGGCGAAGAGCTTGTCAAAGACGGGAGTGCGCGATTCGAGGGAAAACAGATGAGTGCGAAAAATATTCCAGTCGAAGGCTTCGAGATGGCCCATGTAGAAGACGATACGATTGCGTTCAGGGATGGGCCGCTCGTACAGAGAGTCTTCGCGAACTATTTCAAACAGGCGATCGGAATTGGCGCGAGCTTCCATGACGGCGTTGCGGAGCTGATCGATCGCTATGAGTTTGCTCTGTGTAGCCATGGTTCATGACTCCAGAAGGGCCGGGATGTTCCCACCTGAAGTCAGATGCACGAGAAGCGACTTTTGGCAGATGGAATTGGGGTGAAGATGGGGCTGTGATGTAGACATGGATCCCCCTGAAAAGGCGGGTATGGACGGGGAGAAAGGAAGATAGCACCGATAGGGAGCGATAACAAGAAAAGCCTAAGCACAGGGGGAGAGCGCCACGTGCCACAAAACGAAGCTGCGGAGAATTCAGGATTCGGCGGGGACGGGATTGACACCCGATATGGCCTCTCGATGAGGCCGGGCGAATAGGGCTGCCAGGAGGCCGCACGCGGCGGCGAAGGAGAGCAAGAGGCCCGGAATGGCTCGATTTCCGGAAATGTGGATCAAGTAAGTGCTGAGGGCGGGAGTGAAGCCGCCGAAGATCGCCGTGGCCAGGCTGTAGGCAAGTGCGAAGCCGGAGGTGCGCACGTCCACAGGCATAATTTCGGTGAGGAACACGACCATGGCGCCATTGTAGCTGCCATAAATAAAGGAGAGCCACAGTTCGACGGTGAGCAAGTGGGCGAAAGAAGGATCGCGAACCAGCCAGAGCATGGCGGGGTAGGCAGTGAGGAGCATCAGGAGCGTGCAGCCGAACAAAAGAGGACGACGGCCAATTCTATCGGAGAGCGCGCCCATGATCGGGAGCCAGAAAAGATTTGAGGCGCCTACCCAGAGCGTGACGATCAGACTGTCAAAGCTCGAGAGGTGCAGCACGGAACTGCCGAAGGTGGGGGTGTAAGCGGTGATCATGTAGAAAGAGACCGTGGTCATGGTGACCATGAGCGTGCCGATCAGGACGATAGGCCAATTGTTTGCGAGCGAGCGGAGAATTTCCGAAGTGCCTGGATGGCGCTTGCGGGCGATGAATTCGCCGGTTTCCTGAAGGGATTTTCGCAATCGAAAGAGGAACGGAACGATGAGGCAACCTATGAGGAGGGGAACGCGCCAGCCCCACTGCTCCATTTTTTCGGGCGGAAGAATGGAGTTTAGGGCAACGCCAACGGATGCGGCGAACATCACGGCGATCTGCTGGCTGCCGGATTGCCAGCTTACGTAGAACCCTTTGTGGCCGGGAGTGGCGATTTCAGAGAGATAGACGGAGACGCCGCCGAGTTCCATTCCTGCGGAAAAACCCTGGAGCAAACGGCCGAGGACGACGAGCAGCGGGGCGAGGAGACCGATGGTGGCATAGCCGGGAGTGAAGGCGATGGTGAAGATGCCGATGGACATCATGGAGAGAGTGAGGAGAAGGCCGGCGCGGCGGCCGTGACGGTCAGTGTAGGCGCCGAGGACCAAAGCGCCGAGGGGGCGCATGAGAAAGCCCGC
>DATLVJ010000381.1:0-3827 GCA_035577585.1 Candidatus Limnocylindrales bacterium | reverse complement strand
TTGCACCAGGTTTTGCAAACTCGCCACCGACTGTTCGGCCGGGGGAAGGCTCCCGGAAACATTTCCAATGCTCGGCGTCCCGCCCGTCCCGACGTAATTATTCAATCGGTTCCCTGGAATGCCAGAGCTCGCCGCGGCGATGTCCCCGCTCGTCAAAACTCCAATCGCTGTTTTCGACGGCTGTACCGGCACAGTGCACCCGGCTAACGGGTTCGACCCCGACCGATCGTTTCCATTCATCCCTGATGGATTCGAGTTCGGAGCGTTATAAACAGGTGCCGGCCCGTCGAATGTCAACGCCGAAGGAAAACTCAGGCCCAGAATCGTCGGTGAAACCGTGTATTGTACGATTCGCTGGCTGCCCGCTGGAGTCACTGCAAGCGCCGTAACCTCAAACACCTGGTACGCCGTATCATTCACCGGGATCTGATTCGACAGCATCTGTTGCGCGCCGTCGTAGTACAGCGGATTAGTATTGTCCATCGTTCCGTCGCCGTTCACGTCAATGCCCGCGGAAAGTTCCGTCCGTGGCGTGATTCGCACCCATTTATAGAGCGGCCCTGCCACTCCACCTTGCGTCGAATTCGACCCGATCGTCTGTGGGTTGCTCGGCGGATTCACTCCCCATTCCGCGAAGTATTGCCTGTCCGCATACGGGTTTCCCGCGGACATGTCTGCTGGGTTCACCGTTTCTCCCCCTGCCGGATTCAAAATGTATCGCACCTGGCCAACACCCATCGTGGTTCCCGGCGCCTTGACAAACCCACCCAGCGCATTCGGATGCCCCGTCCACAGCCTCCCGCGTCCTTCTTCCACTCCCGCCTTGGCATCGTAAAATGCCTGCGCCGCGCTCTTGTAATTCGAATTGAGGGCGGTCTCTGTTCCCGCCATTGTCATCAGACCCGTCGCCACCACGCTCACCAGCAGCAGTGCAAATATCGCGATGAAGAGTGCCGCGCCTCGTTCGGACTTTCCGTTCGAATTTCGTTTGTAAGTTCGCATCGGTTTCTCCCTAGGTTGGGACCGAATCACCAAGTGTTCCGGCTAGAATCGTTTTCTCTGACCTGTCCATTAGGCCACCTGTCCCTGTGCTCCCCTATAGCTACCTAGTCCCGTTGTGGAGCGCCCCCCTTACTACGCCGATTTAGCTCTCAAGTACTAGTATCTTAAAGCCTTACCCAACGCTAACCCCAATCGCTCCCTGTACTTCCACCCCCTAAAACCTGCCCTATTGGCCACCCCAATTCGCCGCCGTCCAATTTCGGTCCACTCGTGAAGGGACAGTTCACAGCCTCACCAGCCCTAATAAGCACTCCGCGGCCCACCCCCAAGAGGGGCAATCATGTAGCGGAAAAAACTGATTTAAACCAATTCTCCCTACTTTGTTCGAGTAGCTTCGAGAGGCATTGACCTTCTGTGGATTCCGGCGTAGCGTTATCGCGCAATATCCGCAGCCACTTATGGGCTTCCCCGTTTATGTTCCTGTCGGTCCTCTGAAAATCCATCCGCACCTGCTTTTTGAAACTGCGGCTTATGCGATTGCCTTTCGCGTCTACCTCACCCTGCGCAGGCGAGCGGGCGACGCGTTGGCCGACACTGATCGTTGGTGGATTATTGCCGCCGCCGCTATGGGCGCGATGGTTGGCAGCAAAATGCTGTACTGGGTCGAAGATCCCGCCATGACCCTCGCGCATTGGCGGGATCTTGCCTACCTGATGAGCGGCAAGACGATCGTCGGCGCTCTGATTGGCGGTCTACTTGCCGTAGAACTCGCCAAGCGTGTACTCCGCATCGAGAGGCGCACAGGAGATCTCTTCGCTGTTCCACTGTGCATGGGCATCGCGATTGGCCGTATCGGCTGTTTTTTGACCGGTTTGCAGGATCATACCGTGGGAACACCAACCTCACTTCCCTGGGGAATAGACTTCGGTGACGGGCTCAGCCGCCACCCGGCACAGCTTTACGAAGCGCTGTTTGCGCTGGCGCTTGGAGTGTATCTCTGGCGGCACATGCGGCGGCCCTTTATGCCTGGCGATATCTTCAAGCGATTTATGGTCGCGTACTTCACGTTTCGGCTGGCAGCTGATTTTCTGAAACCAGACGTCCGCGTTTTCTTCGGCCTGTCCTCGATTCAGTTGGCGTCTATGCTGATGCTCGTCTATTACTCCAAGGACGTCTTGCGCTGGCTAAGCCCAACCGGTCGTCCTTTACCTGCCGCATCCGGGCCAGCATCAACACAGCCAGCCGGGGGAATTCAATCTCATGGGTGAACTGAATGAATGAACAATTGCCACTGCCGCCGCAACCGCAAAAATCCAGTTATAAGCCCATTTTGATCAGCTTGCTCTTCTCTTTTTTGCTTGCGGGCGGCACCTGCTTCGGCTTTCTGTCAACGTTCAATCTGAACAAGAACTCGATAATGAGCGAGTTTTACGCGGCGGGCTTCGTATTTTGCGTGCTTACCTTTCTCGGTTCCCTGCTTTGGCTGGTAATCAAAGCGGTCCGTGATGGTATCCGGCGAGGCAGAGGTCAATGATGGCCGAACGAGTGCGCCCATACCTTTTCTACGATGTCGCGCTGACCATCTGCTCCAGGTGTTTCCGCAAGCTCGAGGGTAAGATCGTATTTCAGGACGATAAAGTTTTTCTCCTGAAGCGTTGCCCCGAACACGGCGCGGAGCGCGTCCTGATCGCCGACGACGTCGACTACTACCGCCGCTGCCGTGAGGTCTTCATCAAGAAGCCGGAAATGCCGCTGGTCTACAACACGCCGGTGAAGTGGGGTTGCCCCTACGACTGCGGCCTCTGCACTGACCACGAGCAGCATTCCTGCCTCTCCCTCGTCGAACTCACCGACTCGTGCAATTTGCGTTGTCCCGTGTGTTACGCAGGCAGCGGCCCGGAGCGCACCGAGCACCGCTTCCTCCCTCTGATCGAAAAAATGCTCGACGCGGTCGTGCGCAACGAAGGCCATCCCGATGTAGTCCAGCTTTCCGGCGGCGAGCCGACATTGCATCCCGATTTCTTCGCCATCGTGAAAATGGCCAAGTCGCGGCCCATCCGTCATTTGATGGTCAACACCAACGGCTTGAAAATCGCCCAGGACGAGGATTTCGTAAAACGCCTCGCCGATTTCGAGGACTTCGAGGTCTATCTCCAGTTCGATTCGTTCGAACGCGAAGCGCTGCTGGATTTGCGCGGCGGCGACCTGCGCGGTATCCGCGAACGCGCCCTCGAGCATCTGAACAAATACGAAGTTTCCACGACGCTGGTAGCGACTCTCCGCAAAGGCCTCAACGACGGCGAAATCGGAAAGATCATCGACTACGCCCTTCAGCAGCCCTGCGTCCGCGGCGTCACGCTGCAACCGATCCAGGACGCCGGCCGCCTCGAACACTTTGATCCCGCCACGGACCGTCTCACCCTCACCGAAGTTCGCCGCAAAATCCTGGAACAAACGGCTGTATTTCGCCCCGAAGACGTAATCCCCGTCCCGTGCCATCCCGACTCCCTGGCGATGGCTTATGCCCTGAAAGTTGACGGCAAGGTCCTCCCGCTCACCCGCTTCATCGAGCCGGATGTCCTCTTGAACGCCGCGCGCAACACCATCGTCTACGAAGAGGAACCCAGCGTTCGTGATTGTCTGTTCAAACTTTTCGCCACCAACCATTCCCCGCAATCAGGCGCCGATTCGCTCCGCGAACTCCTCTGCTGCCTTCCCAAAATCGCCGCTCCCGCCGGGCTCTCCTACAAAAACATTTTCCGCGTTCTCATCGTGCAATTTATGGACGCCCACGCCTTCGACGTGCGCTCCGTCAAGAAAACCTG
>DATLVJ010000380.1:0-3736 GCA_035577585.1 Candidatus Limnocylindrales bacterium | reverse complement strand
CATTTCAAGACTCTGCAAGATGCGGAAGTGAGCCTGACGCGGCTGGATGAACTTCTGCGGCGCTTTAAGCAGCATGGCGAGCGCGCGGCAGTGGAGCGGGTGCTGGAAATTGCGCGGCTCGGGAAGCGGCGCGCGGAGATGATTTCGCGCAACCGCAAGGTGGAAGAACAGAAACGCAAAGAGAAAAAGGAAATCGCCGAGTGGTTTCGCATCTGGCTGGAAGCGCCAGACACGTTTTTTGAGTGGCTGGACGCACGCAAGGCGTCGCCTGAGTTTCACGCCACCTTTGGCGAAATCGAGGAAGAGTAATCTTGCTGCCGGAAAACAACCTGCCTGATTTGCCTCCGTATTCGCTGGATGTGCAGGCGATGGATCTCGGCTCCGATACAAAAGCTGTGGGTTTGGAATTGATCGAAACAGAGAGCCGCGAGCCTCTGCGGGGAGAAGAAGCGCCTTCGATCTGGGCGGCGGTGTTCCCTGCCCTGGGGGGAGACGAAACGTGGGTGCTGGATTTTTTCAGCCACCTGGATCGCGTGCGGGAATATTGCGGCAATCATGAAGTGGAATTTCGGGAAGCGGCGAACCGCTGCCTTGTGATTCGCCAGCCGGCGGCCGAGAAATTGCGCGGGCTGATTGCGCGGTTCGCGGGCGAAACATTCGGATTGCGGTGCGGGGCGGCTGCGAAAGACGCGGACGCAACGGTGGAGAGCGAGCTCTCGCATCGCGGTCTGGATGCATATCAGGATGCTTACACGCGCTATACGTTTTGCGCGATTTGCGAGCCCGACGATGGTTGGATGACTCTGCTGAGCCAAACCTTGTGGCCGAGCGAAATTATTCGTCGCGCGCGGCCGGCGCTGCAGCCGTTTGACGTGCATATTGCGAGGCCCCAGTGAGGAGCGGTTTGACGCTCCACGGTATGGTAGCTAAATTGCCAGTTTTGGATAGAAGGCGCGGAATTCACGCATGAAACGCATCTGGAAGAGCATGATTTTGCTGACAGTGTCGGCGGCCGCTGGCGGCTGCCCGCGCACAGTCACGAAATCCACAAAAGTTTCTACTGCGGAGCGCCCCGTGGCGAGGGAGGCGAGCGAAGAAGATCTGCTCGACCGTTACAACGCCCTGGCCCGCGGGTTGAAGAGTATGGATGCCGCGCTGGAATTGAAGGCGACAGCCGGGACGAAGTATAGCGGCGTGATCGACGAATACCACGAAGTGAAGGCGTTTTTGCTGGCTTCGCGCCCTTACAACATCCGCATGATCGGGCAGGTGCCGGTTGTCGGGAAAACCGTCTTCGATATGGTCAGCGACGGGCAGACGTTTGAAGTGTCCATTCCGCCGAAGAATAAATTTTTGACCGGCCAGGTGGCGCTGGAGCGGCAGAGCAGCAAACCGATTGAGAATCTGCGCCCCCAGCATCTGGTGGATGCCATATTGTGGCCGGAAGTCCGCAAGGAAGAGGTGGTGCTGATTGAGGAATACAACGACGAGAACGCGCGGTATTACGTGCTGACCGTGCTGCGCGGCGGATACAAATCGGAAATTCTGCGAAAGGTCTGGTTTGACCGGGCGGATTTGCGCGTGGCGCGTCTGCAGGCCTACGGGCCAAAGGGCGCGCTGCTTTCCGACGTGCGCTACGCCAATTGGCAGCCGGTTGCGGCCGGCAGCGCCGAGGAATATCCGATGAGCATCCGCATCGAACGGCCCCGCGATGAATACCGGCTGGACCTGGCCATCAGCAAAGTTACCTTGAACGAAACGCTGGAAGCCGACCGCTTCAAGCTGGAAGCGCCGGTGGGCGCCGAGGTGGTGCGCGTGGGCGAAAATTCCGGGGAGAAGCGGCCATGATGGGCCAGTTTGTGTTCCGGAATTTGTTTCACCGGCCGATGCGCACGTTGATTGGCGTGGTGGCGATCGCTGTGGAAGTGACGCTGGTGATCGTCATCGTGGGCCTTACGTCCGGCATGCTGCAGGAAACCGCCAAGCGGATTGAGGGAATCGGCGCCGACATCATGGTGCAAGCGCCTTCGGCGGAAATGTTCATGGTGATGGGCGGGTCGCCCATGCCAATCAAGATCGGCGACAAGATTCGCGAGCTGAAGTATGTGCAGTACGTCAGCCCCGCGTTTCTGCAGTTCAATACTTCGGGCGGTGTCGAAACGATCTGGGGGATTGACCCCGACTCTTTCCGCGATGTTTCCAATGGCTTTTACTTTCATGAGGGCCATGACCTGCAAGGGCCCACCGATATGCTGGTGGACGACTGGCAGGCCAGGGCGAAGCACGTGAAGGTGGGCGACACTTATACGCTGCTGAATCACGAATGGAAAGTGGTCGGCATCGTGGAGCATGGCAAGGCGGGCCGCATTTTTGTGCCAATCACCACGCTGCAAGAGCTTGTTGGCGGCCGCGACAAAGCCACCATCTTTCTTGTGAAGTGCACCCGGCCCGAGCACACCGCGGATGTGATTCAGGAAATCAAAGGGCTGCTTCCGAACAACCCCGTCCGGCCGGTCAAGGAATTCATGACCCTGATGTCGTCTACCAATATTCCGGCGCTCCAGACCTTCATCAATTCGATGATTGCGCTGGCGGTTTCGATTGGCTTGCTGGTGATCTTCCTTTCGATGTACACGACGGTGCTGGAGCGGACCCGCGACATCGGCGTGCTAAAATCATTGGGTGCCAGCAAATTCCTGATTATCCGTGCGCTCCTGGCGGAAACCACTTTGCTTTGCTTGCTGGGTATTTTTGCGGGCATCGGCCTCAGCTATGCGGTGCGGGCCGGATTCCTGAAGTTGTTTCCAACGCTTTCCATACTGATCACCGCGGGCTGGATTTTACGGGCGGCGCTGATCGCGGTTGTGGGCGCGCTGATCGGGGCGAGTTATCCGGCCTGGCAGGCAAGCCGCAAGGACGCTGTGGAAGCGCTTTCTTACGATTAAGGATACGCGTGGCGGATGTGATCACCGGCCACTAAATGGAGTTGCAGCGTCCACCTTCAGGTGGACGCTACGAGGATGGGAAACTAGGCAGAGATGGCAATCACAGTTACAATACGAACGAATTCCACCGGAATCACGGAGCCCGAGTTCAAAACCTTGGAGCCGCTGCTCAAAATCGAGAACGTCTGGAAGCTGTATCACGCGGGCAAAGTGGAAGTGCCGGCCCTGCGCGGCGTAAATTTCGAAGTCTTGCCGGGGGAATCGGTGGCGGTGATGGGGCCATCGGGCTGCGGGAAATCTTCGCTGCTCTATGTGATCGGCGGCTTGGCGAAGGCGTCGCGCGGCAAGGTGCTGGTGGATGGGAACGATCTGGTGATGATGAGCGACGCGGAGCGAACCAAGCTTCGGCGCCACAAAATCGGATTCGTATTCCAGCGGTTCAACCTCCTTCCGGCGTTGACAGCCAAGGGCAACATCGCGATTGCGCAATACATTCACGGCGACGGATTCGATCCGCACCGGTTTGAAGTTGTCACCAAGATGCTGGGCCTGGACGGGAGGCTGGAGCACCGGCCCTCGGAAATGTCCGGCGGCGAGCAGCAACGCGTCGCAATTGCGCGTGCAATCATCAACGAGCCGAAAATTCTGCTGGCCGACGAGCCCACCGGCAACCTGGACACGAAGAATTCCGAAATTGTGTTGGAAATGCTACGCCGGCTGAATAAAGATCTTGGACAAACCATCGTCATGATCACCCACAACCCGGAAGCGACAACATATTTCGACCGGGT
>DATLVJ010000379.1:0-3047 GCA_035577585.1 Candidatus Limnocylindrales bacterium | reverse complement strand
TCGTCGCAAAGGCGTGGAGATTTTTCCAGGCAATGGAGCAAAAGCGTTGTGGACCGCGGCCGGCGCATGCAAGGGCCTGCATCTGCAGAACGGCCGCGTGGAAGCCAAGTGGACGGTGATCGCCGCGGGATGCTTCAGCGCCCGGATTGAAGGCGTGGCGGGTTACGCTCCAGTGACGCCGGCGAAAGGCCAGATGATGGCTCTGCGTTGCGACACCGTAAATCTCAAGAAAGATTTATGGTCCGGCCATATGTACCTGGTGCCGCGGAACGACGGCAGAATCATTGCCGGTTCAACTGTGGAATATAAAGGCTTTGATCGCAATGTGACCGTTGCGGGCATGAAGAAAATCCTGACCGGCGCGATCTCGCTGGTACCGGCTCTCGAATCCGCGCGGATTGAAGAAACCTGGGCGGGCCTGCGGCCGGACTCACCCGACCATCTTCCCATCCTCGGGCCAACGGACGTGGAGGGCTTGTTGTTTGCCACCGGTCACTTTCGCAACGGTATTTTGCTCACTCCGATCACGGCGAAGCTGGTTCGCGAATGGGTGACCAAACAAAAGGTGAGCGAGGACTGGGCGCCATTCAGCCCGATGCGTTTTCAGCAAGCGAGCCACAGCCGCGGCGCCTGATTCACTTTTCTCTGATTGTTATTGCTGAACGGGCTGGACAATCACCGTGTGCGACTCGCCTACATTCGTGTAGTGAACCTGCTCGGATTCCAATTGCAGATCCCGCTCCAGCACCAGATCCATCGAAGATCCGCGCGGCAATTGCGCATCCGGACCTCGTGACAGTAGCACGGCCGCAAGCCCTGCAACCCCGCCGATGCCCGCGCCAATTCCCGCGCCCTTGCCTCCGCCGGCGATGGCGCCGATGCCCGCTCCAGCCACCGTTGTGGTTGCAATGGTCTCGGCATCTTTGCCCTTGCCGCCGGGACCCGTAATTTTGCCCTCGGAGTCCGTTTTCGTTCCACCAGCGTCAGTGCTGTGCGGCTCCGCGTTCAAGTCAACGGTGTAGCCATTGGGAAGAATCAGCGTGTTCAGCCGGATGCGGAGCTCGCCCTTGCCTTTTACGTGCCCGGGCCGCTTGGAATCGGTAACTTCTCCCCGCAAATAAGAGCCAACGGGAATCACGACTTTGTTGTTCATGGTGACCGGAAACGAAGTGCGGAAATAAACCGAGTCGCCGGGCTTTGCGGAATTTGTCGAAATGCCATTTTCCAGCGTCACGCCCAGCCGCGTGCCGGCGGGCACAGTGATCGTTTGCCCGTTGCCGGCTGCTCGCTGCGCGGGCACAAGGGCAGGCCGCGCTGTGGGAGCCGGGGCATCAGTCTGCGGCCCTTCCGGGGCCTGCGCAAAGGCGTGCGCTCCGGTCGAGAGAAAAACCAGCAAACTTGCCGAGAGCAGTCGGATTTTCATGGGGCGCCTCCGTGTACATCGTCCGATGCGAGATTCTGACACAGAGATGCTTGCAGCGTATTAGTTATTTTTCAGAGATATGAAGGAACACTTACTGAGCGCTACAGCAGTTATTGAAGGCGCAAATCAGCAGGGCGCCGAATTCCTCACTCGCGGCTTTGACCGGGGCGCGAGACCCGCTTAATCTGGGAGCAAGGTAAGGAGGATGCGGATGGCGAAACTGGCGCTGATTTACGGCATGAGGCTGCTGCCCGTGGACGACTTGGGAGAAGTAAAAGAAGCCACCGTGGTGCTGAAGAGCGGGCGGACCGCGCGCGTGGCGATGCACCTGATCGAAGGCAGCAAGGAAGAGATTGAAGATACTTTCCGCCAGTCGATTGACGCGTTCTTTGAGATGTATCCGGAGATTTAGCTCGCCATCCGCCAGCTGTCATCCTGAGGCCCCGATTCCGATCGGGGCCGAAGGATCTCAACAGCTAATTTTTGCACAATTTTTGAGTTGAGATCCTTCGGGCGCAAACAACGCGCCCTCAGGATAACAATTCGATTTTCTTGGATTAGAAAAGGCTCGAATCTACTGCGCTGTTATCCGCCCGCTCACCGATTCCCAAAATTCTCGGGGTCCTCATTCGGATCGCCGAGATTGTCGTTGATGAGCACGGTGGACTGCCCAGTGAGTTCGAACCGCTTGCGGCACTTATAGCAGGCCACCAAATCTTCCAAGCGCACCATGTAGGATGTTGCTTTCGCAAACTTGCGGCGGTCTTCTTCGCCTGCCCCGCGCGGAAGCTCTTTCCTCTTGCGGCAGACCTTCCAGCGCACCGGCGCTTCAAATTCGCCGCGGCAACTGGGGCACACCAGCTTGACCTTGCGAATCTCTTCTTTTTCCGTGTAAAAGCTTCGTTCGTCCATTAGTCCTCGACGGTCTTGCTCTGCCTTTCATCCATTGTAACAAATTCGAGGCCCAAATCGCTCCAGCGCGGCAGCCAATACAGGAGCGCGGCAAGTGTGTGGGCGCGGTCGCCATCCAAATGGCGGTGATTCCCATCGTGCAGGCAGAGGATGTCGCCGGTCATTCCGCCGCCGTAACCCGTGGCTGGCGGCAGCTTCCTGCGAGCGTGCTCGGCGATCGGATTCATGCGCTGGATCAACCATTCCGCTGGCTTCACGCGCCAATCACCCGGGATTAGCGTCCACATCGCGGTCTGCATCCCCTGGCTTTTCACAATTCCATTGAGCCACGGGCTGCGTAAGCCAAACGGCGGACGGAACCAGCTTGGCTCGATTCCCGCAGCTTTGCGGATCGAGTCGCCACAGCGCTGCAACTCTTCCGTGGTTCTTCGCGGACCGCACAAAAAAAGATTGGGATGAGTGTCGGTGTGATTTCCAAGGACATGCCCCCTTGCCAGAATTTCCTTGGTTAACTCGGGGCACTCACGAACAAACTTCCCCACTAGAAAAAATGTAGCCCGGGCGTTGTGCTTCGCCAGCAGGTCCAACAGCTTTGGCGTAATAGCGGGATTCGGCCCATCATCAAGCGTAATCGCCAGTTTGTTCGGCGCCCCGGTGCGGCAAACGGTAGTTCCAAAAAGCTGCGCGCGCGGATACGCCGCGCCGTACACGG
>DATLVJ010000378.1:0-5340 GCA_035577585.1 Candidatus Limnocylindrales bacterium | reverse complement strand
ACGATGACTGACGTGCTTGTCCGGATAGAGTTCACCGATGGCACCACTTGGACGCAGCGCCTGAAACCGACTGTACCGGCGGCGATGATTCCCAAGACCGCGTCGCGTCTACAGACGGCTGGTGTTTATCTTAAGCTCGGCGTCGAACACATTTTGTCCGGCGTGGATCATCTGATGTTCGTACTCGCGCTGATTATTATCACGCGCGGCGGTTGGAAACTGGTGAAGACAGTCACTGCGTTCACCCTATCTCACAGCGTCACGCTAACCGCGGCGACACTCGGTTTTGTGCACGTGCCGCAGCGCCCGGTCGAGGCCGTCATTGCCCTGAGCATCGTCTTTGTCGCCGCTGAGATTCTTCGCATTCGGCGCGGGATCAAAAGCATCACCGCCTCCGCGCCATGGACGGTGGCGTTCTCCTTCGGGCTGATACACGGGCTGGGTTTCGCGGGCGGGTTAAGTGATGCGGGGCTGCCTGCTTTACACATTCCAACGGCACTATTGTTCTTCAGCGTGGGCGTCGAGTCCGGCCATTTTCTGTTCATCGGTGTGCTGCTGTCGTTGATTGCCCTCGCGCGCCGCGTCCGCATACCATTTCCGCGCTGGACCGAACTCGTCCCGCCCTACGCCATCGGTGGTGTAGCGATGTTCTGGGTTATCCAACGCCTCACTGGCTTGTGAACCGATTTAGCCAACCAAGGTCAGGAGAAACAAAACATTACGGGGACAACCCTCGTGCCAATGAACATGCTTCGAACCCTTGTCCGGTTTGGCAACTAATCAGGAGTTATGCCGCCCGCCGCGTCGCTACTCGCCGCCGCCGGCAAGCTCCTGTGTTCTAGCGCGGATCAATGCAAACAAGGAAAAACCGATTCCACACTAACCTGCCCGAGTTTTTGTACCAGTTCCAATGAGAGAGTCTACATCACAGCGGTTTGCTGTGAAATTTGTTTTGGCACGACGGGGTTATATGCCTTTCGGCACACCTGTGCTTCCCTGCTCGTTGAACAGGGCATCTCCATGCGGATTGCACAGCAGCAGCTTGGACATTCAGACCCGCGCATTACACTCGCAATTTACAGCCACGTCATCGGGGACTCACATAGGCAGGCAGTTGAAAAATTATCCTCTATTCTCGACGTTTCTTGGCCACAGTTGGCCCCAAATGAGGTCGAGACAGAATTTAAGGGGCAATTGAATCAATGAGATTACTGGTAGGGGCGGTGGGGATCGAAACAACCCACGCTTGGCATTTCAACGACTTACGAAGTAGGGCCCGGACTGAAAAAGAAGGACTTGGTAGTCCTTGGAACCCTTATTGCCGCCGCAACGCCGCCTTTTTTCCCATGATGCTGCGCACAACTCTGCGATTTGCTTCGCGCACTGCTCTCGGTATTGTTTGCGTGTAGATGTTCATCGTTGTTCGGATATCAGCGTGCCTCATCAAAGCCTGCTGAACCTTCAAATCTACTTCGTGCTCTCGCAACAAGCACGAGTAAGTGTGCCGAAACGTATGCCATCCAACGCGCCCAATTCCGGCCGCGATTCCCGCCGGAATCAGATGATCTTCACGAATCTTGTCAGGCCAGTACGGATTGCCTGTCTGCGGATTCGCGAAAATCCATTGTGAATCAACTTCCTTCGTTCTTTCTTGATGCTGCCGAAGGATCATGGCCAAGTCACGGTCCATAGGAAGCGGCTTTGCGGAACCTTCTGTCTTGGTGTCTTCCACATTGCCAGCTACCCAAGAACGTGCGATTGAGATAGTCGAATCCTCCCAATTGATATCGCTCCATTTCAGTCCCGCAATTTCACTTACTCGCGGACCCAAGAAAAGAGCAAGTAGGGCCATCGTTCGAAACGGCTCCGTCAACCTTGCAAGCAGAAGGTTGAACTCTTTGATCGTCAAAATCCTCGGAACCTTCGTCCGCTTTGAAGAACCTTTCACACGGACGAGACTCATTGGATTTCGTTCAACTGGAATCAATTCCCAACGCATCGCCCAATTGAAGAGCAAGTGCATCATTTCCCGGATGTGACCCTTACTTTTTCCGGCGAGCTTTAAGTTGTTGACCCAAAGCTCGACAGGAAGGGGCTTCACCTGGACGATTGGAACATCTCGCCACTTGGGCTTTATGTGGGTATTGATCCAGCTCACATATCGGGAACGCGTTACCTTTCGTTCTGGCAGCGCCTCTCGAATATACCGATCAACTACCGCACCGAACGAAGTTTGGTCAGCCGATTGAGGATCGTTGATGGTTAATCTTCGACTCTCTGTGGCCTTCCACGCTTCAACCTCCGACATTTCCTCCACTGTTCCAAGAATTACGGAATGCGAACCAATGCGATCCCGATATTCCCAGACCCAGACATGCGGGCCAGTCTTACGCGGTTTCTGGCGTACATATCCGAACTGGTACCTCTTGCGCTCAAACATTGGATTCTCCTTTATGTTTGAGCCTCAAGGGTGGCGTGACGAGTGTAATTCCATTCGCATCCAGCAGTCCAGTTCACTTGCATAGAAATACCAACGTCCAAAACGGAAATGCCCTGGCACTTTACCCGCGCGCGCCATGCGTTTGACCGTTCTCGGATGAACTCTCACAAAAGCCGCGGCTTCCTCACAAGTCAAAGGCCGCTCGACAGATGCTCGATTGTCGTGCTCAAGCCGTAACGCTGGTGCGACAGTCGCGCTGCCTCGTCCCCCTGTGGCCTCCTTGTCTGAGTCCGCGAGCGATAGCTCGAATGTTTCTTTGGTCTCGGGCCTCAGTTCTTGTGTGCTCTTAACTAAAAGCCTAGTTGGGCGTAACGGATCGAACTGTCGAAAAGAATCATGCATTGCACGGCGCGAGGCATGCCGTCTTGACGACGCTGTGTTCTCGCGGATGTCGAGTTGTGTTGGTGCATCCTTCATATGTGTTACGCGGTCTCTTTAAGTCCGCCTCCCTTGAGTTCGTGAATCTTTCCCTCGCTGTGCTGTTGGCCTAGCCAGGCTTTGAACTCGTCATCGCGTTTGAAGAGGACTTTCAGTGCCTCCGCGATGACATAGGATGGGGTGGAGTCGATGAACTTTGCGTATTGGTCGAGCTGCGTTTTCACAGACTCTTCAACTCGCGCCTGGATCGTCACTGACTTTGGTTGTTTGGGTGGTGCCTTGATGATTGCCATGTTGTTCTTCTCTTGCTCCTCGTTGGCTTTGTCTTACGTTCTGTCTCACGTCTTGCATTCTCCGATTCCTGCACGCGGGCAAAACAGGGTCACCGTTCTGTGGTGACAGGCCGGGAGCGACCCCACAAGGGTTTGGGCGGCCGAAGGCCGTCCAAAGTGGGGTCGCTCCCGGCCTTTTGAGTGTTTTGCCCGCGTGCATTCTTGCCGTCCTCCTTCTTGCATCTCTTTATTCCTCCGGCGTTTCGCGCTCCTCGTGGGTGAACTCGAATCTGAAAGCTGGGTTGAAAGTCGATTGGAGGCCCTTCTTCACCCGAGCGGTTTCCTTCTGTGGCTTTGGATTTGTCGGACTGGGTTCGAAAAGAGCGGTTTGACCGTCCACGAGTTCGGTTCGGAATGACACGTTCCGTCGCGGTGCCAACCTTCGAAACTCTTCCGTGACAGCATTCACGGGAATCTGTCCGAGAAGCCACGGGCGATAAAGCGCCTCGATCCTTGGGTCTTGATACCGCTCTGTTGCATCCTTCAGAAATTCGACTCGTTCCGCGTCGAGCTTTGCGTATTCCTTGTTCTCCCAATAACGCCGGTAGGTGAAGTAACGCAAGCCTTCTACGCCAGGATCGGGATCAGTAACACGAGGAGCCGTCACTTCGAACAGCTCTCGTGCTGCCTCAAAGTGGGTCGGACGCGTTGCAATGTAAACGAACTTCACGTGCGGGAGCGCCGAAAACAGGCTGCCGTAGGCAAAGAGATGCGTATCAAAACTCGCCAGACTCAGGAGTCCGGGGTCCACAAAACTGAAAGTGACCACAGGTGGTGAAAAAGAATCGGGTGAGAAAAACATCGGGAATTTATCTACGAAATGCCGAGCGGTTGTTCTCTCCGCAATCGCTCCAGCATAGTGTTTTGCGGGCAGCACGAAGCTGGCGATACCCAGATCTCTGCAGAAGTAAGCAACCTTGTCATCCTCGGTTTCAAGATAACGGTAATCGAGATGTCCAAGGACAAAATCCAGAGTCGCTAGCTTTGTGCGCATGTGTTCGACGGAGTGCTCGCGCCGGTTGCGAAGATGTTCCCGGCCAATGGCTCGATAGACGAGGCGCGAAAACAGGTGATAGACACGACCGTTTCTGAGGAGCATGCGAGCCGTGGCATGACCTTTCCCCAAGACCTTTTGAGTGAACGCCAGGCTTTTCTCTCCGCTCTTGGCACCTGCAAACGTCAGGTACTGGCGGGCCGAGAAATATCCCGAATGCATGGCCACGAGGCACAGGAATTTAGCTTCGTCCTGGGTGTAGCCAAGGCTGCGGAGGTTCTCGACGCTGGATTTTCGGAACTCCATAAGTTCAAAGACTCAGAATCGCCGTCATAATCTCCCGTTCATCCCGCACTCGGCGGAGACCCTGTGCATCTTCCGACCGGGCGTAAATCTGAAAACCCGCGCGCGCCTTTTCGGCGAGATGTTGTGCATGGTAGTGGCCCGTCGCCAGTTCCAGGTCCACGCGTGAGATTTCCATCTCTTGGTTCGCGTACTCGATCCGCAGGTCGGGTAAGGCGACCTTGCCATTCACGACAGGCAGGCGCAGTTCACGGGCGAAGGCAATCTTGGACTGCTGGTTCCGACCATCACCTTGCGTCTGCGCTTTGCCGAGCTTCCGATAAAGTTTTTCCTTCAACTCGTAGTCGAGCTGAACCCGGACGACCTTCCCACCCTTGCGCTCGATCTCCGCAGCGGCCTTTTGATACAGACGGTAGAGCGATGCGTCGTGATTGGCCTCCTTGGGCTTTACGAGACCGGAATAGATCGTCTGGTCCTCTGGCACAAGACCATGCCGTCGCAGGAAACGTTGTCCCTGTTTGGTGAGAGTGAGGACGTGCTGAGAGTCTTTCTTGAGGGCACTCGTGCCACGTTTCTGCAGGAGGCCTTGCCGCACCAGATTGCGGAGATCACTGTCCATTGCGGGACGGTCGCCGGAGTAGCCAAGGTTGGCCAAGTCATCGACGGCCACCACACGAAACCTGCCTACATCGGTGAGCGTGTGGATTTCCGAGGGCCGGAGCGAATAGGCTCTGTCGCGGTTGGCATATCTGGTCCGCTGACGGTCAGACGGAAGCGGCAAATCGCGATAGCCTGGAGACGCAGTGCGACTGGTCTCTGCCTGCGAATCGCGA
>DATLVJ010000377.1:0-3526 GCA_035577585.1 Candidatus Limnocylindrales bacterium | reverse complement strand
TTTCCGAACATCAGAACTGGCCTGGAGAAGATTGCCGCCGAGCGCCGCGCCGCCAACGAGCACCGCTTGCAAATGGTGGAGCGGGTCCCCCTCGACCAATTCCTCTCACAAGGACTGATGGAGGCGCAAAGCCTGCTGATTCTCGACCTGAAAAACTGCACGCGCTGCGACGCCTGCGTCAACGCCTGCGCCGACGCTCACGACGGCGTGACACGCCTGGTGCGCGACGGCCTGCGCTTCGAAAACTATCTCGTCGCCACCTCCTGCCGACAGTGTCGCGATCCGCTCTGCATGGTCGGCTGCCCCGTCGGCTCTATCCGCCGCCGCAATTCCCTCGAAGTTATCATCGAGGACTGGTGCATCGGCTGCGGCCTCTGCGCGCGCAACTGTCCCTACGGCAACATCAATCTCCATCCTTTCGAAGTGCTCGCCGACGACCCCGAGCACGCCGGCCGTAAGAAAGCCGTCATCAAACAGAAAGCGACCTCCTGCGACCTCTGCACGCACTTGAAGGAACCGAGTTGTGTCTACGCGTGCCCGCACGACGCCGCGCACCGCGTCGATCCGCGAACCTTCTTCGGCCAGATTCTGGGGCAAGGCGCCGCAAAATGAGCCCACGCGCATGAGAATGGACCAATCACAACGCGGCTGGGCACTAGGGTCTTTCGTTCTCCTCGCGGTTGGCGCGGTCGCTTACACCATCTACGCCCTGCAATCGCCGGCCGGGCCAAGCGGCGGCAGCTTCATGGGCCTCGTGTTTGGCATCACGGGCTTCGCGTTCATGATTTTCGCCGCGCTGCTCGGCGCCAGGAAACGCGTTCCGACCTGGAGGCTTGGCCGCGCTCAGGCCTGGATGCGCGGCCACTTGTGGCTGGGTCTGCTGAGCCTGCCGATGATTTTATTCCACGGCGGATTTCATTTTGGCGGCACTCTCACCAGGGTCCTGATGTGGCTGACGATCATCACCGTCGGCAGCGGCTTATATGGCGCTGTGTTGCAGAATTATGTGCCGCGCGTGATGACCAATGACGTGCCGCTTGAAACCATCTACGACGAAATCGGCAACGTCCGCAAAGCCCTGCGCATGGAAGCCGACAAGTTGGTCGAGAGCGTCTGCGGCCGCATGGGTCTCGTGAAGGAAATTGACGAAGGCCAGCGCGCTGGCGGCTTCACCGCGCTTCGCCCCATCGCGGCTTCCTCCGCTCCGTTGCGCACCTCAGCCGCGGTCAGCGCAGGCGCAAGCGCCGCCGTCGCCATGGCGCCCGAAATTCTCCTGTTGACCGAAGAAGAGAGCAAGCCTCTTCGCCTTTTCTATTTCTCCGAGGTCCGCGCGTTTCTCGAAGCACCCGCCTGGCAGCGCCAGCGCCTCGGCGACCCCGAGCTCGCAAAGAGCGCTTTCGCAGCTCTGCGACGCCTGATGCCGCTGGTCGCGCATACGGCTCTCGACGATCTTCTCAGCATTTGCGACGAAACGCGGCAACTCATGCGCCAGGAACTTCTGCACCGTTGGCTGCATGGTTGGCTGCTGGTGCACATTCCGCTTTCGCTCGCCTTGATCTTGCTGGGAGCCATTCACGCCATAATGGCGCTTCGATATTAAGTGTAGCGGCCGCCTTCTGAGGCGGGCGCTTTTGGAGTAACGGGGGCCACAACTTTAGGGGTAACACCTGCCGTGACGTAGCTCGAGGAAGCCATTGCCCAGAACACGCACAACCAAAACGGTCGCACAACGCATTGACCTGAACTATTTCAAGCGCTCCACGCCTTTCAAGCGGGCGCGTCTCATCCTGGTCATCCTTGCTCCGCTGCTCGCAATCGGCTGGATCGCCTGGCGAGGCTTTTCCCGAGACTCCCGCGTTTACTCCAGCGGCCACATGAGCGAACCGCATGCCGTCCTCGACAAACAATGCGCTGCGTGCCATGTGCAAAAAACCGGCGAATTCTCCGCCAAAGCCGCCGAGATCGCGTGCCTCTCTTGCCACGACGGCCCAATGCATCATGAAAATCAGGTTCGCGCCGACGTGCCCAACTGCGCCACCTGCCACATGGAGCACCGCGGCCGAGTGAACATCGTCGCCGGAAGCAACATCAGTTGCTCCGAATGCCACTCGCACTTAAAAGTTTCCGCAGGCAACACGCTTTACGCCACCACTATCCGCACTCTCGAAGACGGCCACCCGGAAATCGCGGCCCTTCGCAAAAACGCCAAAGATCCCGGCACCATTCTGCTCAACCATTCCATCCACATGAAACCCATTCGCCGCGGCCCCAATGGCCCTCTCGTCCAAATGGAGTGCGCCGATTGCCACCGGCCCGAAACCGTGAAAGCCTCCTGGCCCTACGCGGATGCAAACTATGTCGACGCCAAAGTCACCTATGACAGCAAGGATGTCCTGCTCCCTGTGAAAGCCGGGACGCTACAACCACGTCACGTGATGGGCCGTGCTTACATGGCGCCGGTGAAATTCTCCACCACCTGCGCCGTATGCCATCTACTGACCTTCGACAAGCACTTCGATATTGGCGTGCCGCACGACAAGCCGGACGTCGTTCACGCATTTGTCGTCAAGAAATTCCAGGAGTACATCGCCGCGCACCCCGCCGATGTGCGGGTGGTGCGGGATCCGCAGCGCGATTTGACAGGAAAGCCATTGCCACCTGAAGTGCGCGTCTTAACTCCAGCACAGTGGGTTGCCGAGCGCACCGCCGACGCCGAAGAACTCCTCTGGCGGAAAACCTGCAAACAATGCCACGCGCTGAGCGTGCCGAAAGGCGCTTCCCTGCCCCGCGTATCCGAAGCCAATCTCACCGAGCGCTGGATGCCGCACGCCCGCTTCGATCATGATGCTCACCGCGGCTTCTCCTGCGTTGGCTGCCATCCCGCCGCGCTGAGCAGCAAAGAAACCAGCGACATCCTGGTTCCCCCGCTTGCAAACTGCAAAACCTGCCACGCCACCGGCCCTGACCACGCCGAATCCCGCTGCTTCGAATGTCACACCTATCACGATTGGTCAAAACGCAAAGAAGTGAAACCCACCTACCTTTTTCCCGGCCTCAAAACCGGCGGCAACTAGAGATTCCAACACGATCCCGTAGCTCGCCCCTTTAGGAGTGAGGCTTTCCCCTAAGGTTGTCAGGCTGTGTCCAAACATCAAAACCCTCAGGCCTAAACGGCCTCAGCAACAGATCATCTGTTCACAAAAGTCATCATCGTTTCCGAATACCGCGGACCGGACGCCGCGCCCTTCGGCGCCACGTCATTGATTCTCCGCAGATCATCCGCGTTGAGTCTCACCTCCAACGCCCCCGCATTCTCCTCCAGATACTTCCTCCGTTTCGTCCCTGGAATCGGAATAATGTCTTTCCCCTGTGCCAACAACCAAGCCAGAGCCAGTTGTCCGGGAGTGCAATTCTTTTCCCGGGCGATCGCCTCAACCCGCCCAACCAGGTCGATATTCTTCTGGAAATTCTCACCCTGAAACCGCGGCGAAGTTCGCCGGTAATCATCCGCCTCCAGATCCTCAAA
>DATLVJ010000376.1:0-2280 GCA_035577585.1 Candidatus Limnocylindrales bacterium | reverse complement strand
AAACGTGGTAGCTGTGGCGGCAAACACGTTTCGCGAAGCGGTGCGCGACCGAGTGCTGTACAACTTGGTGTTCTTCGCGTTTCTCATGATGGGCGCGGCCATGCTGGTCGGGCAGATCTCGATCGGCATCGAACAGGATGTGATGGTCAGTCTGGGGCTAAGCGCGATTTCGGGGATCGGGATTTTCATCGCGTTGTTTCTCGGGGTCGCGTTGGTATCGAAAGAGATGGACAAGCGCACGCTTTACGCCCTGCTGGCCAAGCCGGTAAACCGGTGGGAATTCCTGCTGGGAAAATTTTTCGGCTTGGTGATGACGCTGACGGTGAACACGGGAGCTATGGCCGCCGGTTTGTATTTTGCGTTGTGGACGGTGAAACATGCTCTTGCCGGAAGCGACGCTTGTATCCTGGTCGCCGTGTATTTGATTCTTTTGAAATTGGCGTTGATTGTGGCGCTGGCGCTGCTTTTTTCATGTTTCACCACGCCGTTTCTGGCGATTGTGTTCACGGCGGGGATATACGTGGCGGGACTGTTTTCCGCCGACTTGCGAACCGTGCACGGAGTGGAACTGGACCCCGGTGCGCTTCGGATGATGCGCGGAGTTTCCTACCTGTTGCCGAACTTTCAGAACTTCGATGTGATGGGAGCAGTGGTCCACGGGCGTGGAGTTCCCGCGATGTTCGTGTGGCACGCCACAGTGTACGCCTTGCTGTACACCGGGATTGTGCTGACGGGCGCCGGTATTCTATTTTCGCGGCGTAATCTGAAATGAACCTCCGGCAAATACAAGGATTGATCGTGGGAGCCGCTCTGGTCGGCGGCTTCGTGTGCGTGTGGCAGTTGCAGGAAAGAGTGGATGCCGAGAGAAGTACACTCCGACTGGAAAACGACGAACTTGTGATGCGTTCGCCCGGCGTGCTGAAGCGGCTAAGCCTGGAGTACGCGCCGCTGATGGGGGCGCTTTACTGGACGCGGGCGGTGCAGTATTTCGGAGCGAAGCACCGGGATCACGATCCGAACCTGGATCAGCTGTGGCCGCTGCTTGATATTGCAACCACGCTGGACCCGGATCTGATCATCGCTTACCAATTCGGCGCCACATTTTTGAGCGATGCTCCCCCGCGCGGCGCCGGCCAGCCGGATCAAGCCGTAGTGCTTCTGGAGCGAGGCCTGAAAGCGAATCCGGGGCACTGGAGGTTTTACCAGGATCTGGGGAATGTTTATTACTTCGATAAGAAGGATTACCAGAAGGCGTCGCAGGCTTTTGAAATTGGCGGCAGGATGCCCGGCGCACGGACGTTCATGAAGATTATGGCTGCAAAAATCGCGGCGGAGGGAGAATCCCTGGAGACGTCCTTCGCGTTGTGGCTGGATATCTATCAAACCTCCACGGACGAAGAGGTGCGCAAAAACGCCGCGGAGCACCTGAAGCTGGTGAAAATGGAAATGGACTTGCGAGCGCTGGATCAGATTGCTGAAGCTTACGAACAAAGGACAAAACATCGCGTGGCGCGCATGAGCGATTTGGGGCAGGCCGGATTGCTCTCGAAACAGTGGGTGGATCCCGGGGGGTATCCTTACGTGCTGGGACCGCTTGGGCGGGCGGAACCGAATCCGAAGAGCCCGCTGCGGGAAGAGTGGATGAAGGAGAAGAAGTAACGAAGCAAAGAAGCAAGAAAGCAAAGAAGCAAAGAAGCAAAGAAGCAAAGAAGCAGGCGCTTTTACTCTGGGACGCAGAGGAGCGTCATGTGTGGGTCGATCTGCAGCTTGTGAGGCTGAACGCCGGAAGTGAACGTAAACGAAGTTTCATCGCCAGTGGCAACGACGGTGCCGAGGAAGATCGTGCGACCAGGGATACTGGTGGTGGCATAAATCGGAACTGGGGCGATGAACGAACGAGGGACGCCCTCCTGCAGGAGTTTGCCGCGAATCTGAAATCCTTTTTCACTGCTGCGTGAGCTGAACTGGACTTTATAGTGCGGAATGCCCGTTCCGCGCACATACTCATCGAAAAACCATTCCATCGACCGCCCGCCTTCCAGATCCATACGTGGAGTCATAACAGCCTCGACTTCGCGTTGCAGGTCTGCGGTGGTGAGAGCCTTTCGCGCGTATTTGGAAACCAGTGTGTGTAACAGGCGGATAAAACGCGCGTCGGGATCTTTTCCGTTGGCGGCGGGCTGCCGGAGCATTTCGTGGAGCATGTGCATGATCCAGGCGCCTTGGCATAGACGACCACGTTGTAGGCATCCGGCGAGCGCGAGGAGATCAGGCGCCGCC
>DATLVJ010000375.1:0-2213 GCA_035577585.1 Candidatus Limnocylindrales bacterium | reverse complement strand
AGTCCGCAAGCACGGTTGCGCGTCCGCTCTCCGTGTCCCGCTTGATCCGCTTAAGGTCTGCGCGTAACTCTGCCGCCGATTGGTAGCGCAGGCTGCGGTCTTTTTCCAGCGCTTTGCGGATCACCTCATCCATGCGGGGCGGGACGTCGGGATTCAGTCGCGCTGCCAACTGTGGATCCCGGTTCAGGATCCCGTCGAATATGACTCCGGAAGTGTCACCTCGGAATGGGAGCGTGCCGGTCGCCATCTCATAAAGGACGATCCCGAGGGAAAACAAATCGGTGCGCACATCGAGATCTTTGCCGCGTACCTGCTCGGGTGACATGTACGCTACTGTTCCCACCGCTGCGCCCGGACTAGTACTGTGTCCCAGTGATAACGAAAGCATGTTTCGACCGTCAAATGGGTATGACGGATAATCGAAACTTGGTCGAACTTACAGCAGAGGAGAAGAGGGATTTGGAACGTTGGGCACAGTCGCGGACTTTGCCGGCGGGCGACGTGTTCCGAGCGCGGCTCATCTTGGCGCTTGCCGCAGGCAAGAGTTATCGCGAGATCGAAAGCGGCATGCAAACCAGTGCGGCCACCATCGCCCGCTGGAGAGTACGCTTCGAGCGCGATGGGTTGGCCGGACTGGAAGGGCGTCACCGGGGTAGCCGGCCGCGTACGGCGACGGCGGCGGTGCAAGCACGGGTGGTGCGACGGGTACAGCAGAAACCCAACGATGGCAGCACGCACTGGTCCTGCCGTAAGTTGGCGCAGGAGTTGGGCCTGAGCAAATCAACCGTGCAGCGCATCTTGACGCAAGCCCACCTGAAACCGCACCGCCTGGAACGATATCTGGCCAGCGACGATCCCGACTTCGAAAGCAAGGCGGCGGACATCATTGGTTTGTACTTGGACCCGCCACAGCATGCGGCCGTCTTCTGCGTCGACGAAAAGACCGCGATCCAGGCCCTGGATCGGCTCGATCCGGTGCTGCCGTTATCGCCGGGACGGGCGGAACGCCATGGTTTCGAGTATTACCGTCACGGGACTCTGTCGCTCTACGCCGCCTTGGATGTGAAGACCGGCAAGGTAGAAGGCAAGACCGCGAAGCGGCACACCAGTGCAGAATTTATTGTCTTCTTGTGGGAGTTGGTGAAGAAGGCACGGTGGGCCAAGCAGATCCACATCGTTCTCGACAACCTGTCCGCCCACAAGACTAAAGCGGTGGAGGAGTTTCTGGAGGAGAATCCGAAAGTCCGTTTCCACTTCACCCCAACCTATTCCTCTTGGCTAAACCAAGTGGAGTTGTGGTTCGCGAAGATCCAACGCGACGTCATCGCCCGGGGCGTTTTCACCTCGGTTGCCGATCTCGCCCGCAAACTGCGGAAATACATTCGAGCCTACGCGACATCGGCGAAACCGTTTCGCTGGACCTATACCGATCCACGGAAACGCATTCGTACTTACGAAATCACCGGGACGCCTACTAGTTGGACCTATTTGTACGCTCGTAGGTGAGCACTTGGTACTGCCGTATGACCTCTAGCTGTTGCTGCAATTCACTCAACTCAGCGCGCATCTCACGCACATAGGCCGTGAACTGCTCAGCAAGTTTGGCCAATTCCCATATCTCGCAAATCAATTCCTGAGCGGTTGGATTTTCTTGGGACAACATGTGTAAGCACCACGATAGTCAAAATCGGCCTTGCTGGCAGGTGCTCAAGCGGAGCAATTCCGCGCAAGCCAGGCACAGATTTTCAGTCGGCCGAGATGGCCCACGACCGAGACTTTATCCAAGCTACGTAGACAGCACTGAATTGTCGTTGACGCTACGCAACAACCAACTCAGTTACCGAATCTGCGGCGCGGCAGCATTAGCCATTCGGCCATCGCGTGCTCCCATAAAATGTGTGAGCACACTAGCATTTGTCCAGTTTTGTAGAGGTGCCGAAAACAAGCAGAATAATGGTGAACTCGACTCCTATTAAGATCGCGGACGTCCCCTTATGCCGCCCTTTTGGGCCACCTCAAGGGCGGCATTTTTCCATTCGCGCAAGGTACTCAATTAAGCGCTCCATTGCCCGCGCTGAGATGTGAACAAAATTGGGCTGGGATGGTATGGCTCGCCTTCCACAGAACATTGCTGCCCTATAACGCCTTGAATTTGCCTTACCTCACAGAGAGGTGTGATTAGCATCACGGAGCCTAAGAGCGAAGAGCGCGAT
>DATLVJ010000374.1:0-4199 GCA_035577585.1 Candidatus Limnocylindrales bacterium | reverse complement strand
AATCTCCACTCCCCCGCTGATCTGTTCAAGCGACACTTCGCCGAAACTGTTGCGGACATAAACGTCTTCGCCAGTCGGCCCGCCGGACACGTGGCCGTTGTCGGCCGTACACTTCACGCGGCCGCTGATGTTCGCAAAAGTGATGGCGCCGAAACTGCCGTTCAGGTCCGCCGAGCCATTCACGGTATTCGCTTCGATGGCGCCATTGTTGTTGCTGATGGAGAGCGTGCCATGAATATTCCGAGCCGTCACTGGGCCGAAGGAGTTGTCCACTTTCGAGATACCGGCATCGGTTAATTCGACGGGACCGTTTCCACCGGCAATCGTGACGCTGCCCTGAATATTCTTGACGGTGATGGAGCCGAAGCGGTCCTTGACGTCCACGATTCCCTTCACTGTAGACACGGTGACGGTACCGTTGCTGTTGACGACGGTCAGGTCGCCGGCCACACCCTCGGCCTCAACCGCACCGAATGAATTGGTCAGTTTGCCGGCGCCTACGTCCCGGACAGTCAGTTGGCCATGGCTGTTTTCCACGTCGTTCCAGGCGCGGACTCCGCGAATCTCCACGTTGCCGAAGGCATTCTTGACCCAGAGTTTGGCGTCTGAGGGGACCGCGATGTCGTAATCGATGGAATAGGAATTTTTGTGGCCCACACGGAAAACCAGCGGATTGTCCGAGGGAACGACGGTGCGGACCGTGATTCCACGGGCGTCCTGGTTGACTTCAATCTGCACGCTCTCGGCAAACTTCTCGGCTTGCGACTGCGAGCCCGCTTGCGAACGTATGGTGGCGGAAATTACCGCCTCATGTGAGTTTTCACCATGAATCCGGATTCCCCCGAATTTGCTCTCGATGCTCAACGTCTGGCCGGCGGAGAGCGGGAGTGTTTTGTGAAATTCGCGAGTGGCGGAATCTTGCCCCGTATTGGAAGCTGTCGCGGGGAAGGCCAGTGCGCCGGCAATCAGGCAGGCGGGGCCGTACTTCCATAGCAAGTGACCTGCGCGGAAAAAGCTCATCGTTTTGTCTCCAGAACATCCTGCAAAGTCAGCTGCTTTTCCTGGTACATCGCCAGAAGCTGGTAGCGGAGATGTGCGTTCGAAGGATTGCCCCCGGCTTGGGCGCGCAGGTCGGCGATCGCGCTGTCCAACACCATGAGCTTTTCCCGGTAACTGGCCATCAATGGTGTGCCTTCACTCAATTGCGGGCTGGCGTCGGCCGCAAGTTTGTCGATGGCTGACAGGTAGTCGCGCTCGGTGCGTTCGACTTCAGCGAGAGCCCTGGTCTTGAGAAGCTTGTTCCCCGAATCCACTCCTCGCGCACCCCGGTGAGTGTAGAGATAGCCGCTCGAGACAGCCAGCGCGAGCACCATGGCGCCGGCCAGGACGGATTGCCAGCCAGGTGAAAACTGGCGCCAGAAATCGAGCGAGTTCCAGAAATTTTTGCGCGGTGCCGGCGCGGATTGCTGCTGGCGAAGCGAAGTTTCGATGCGCGCCCAGAGCGCGGGGCTTTCCGCGTATTCGCGCATATCTCCGGCTGCGGCGCTCAGTTGTTTCCAGGCGCGCAATTCTTCCGCACAGACGGCGCAGGCGTTGGCATGTTGTTCGAGTGCGGCCCATTCTTCGGGCGAGCCGTCGAGAAAAATCCGTTCGCGATCGTTGCAGCTGATATTCATTGTGGGCCTCCTGTTGCCGAACTGCGGGGAGGTTCCAGCACGGACCGGAGATTTTTCTTGGCCTGGAAGAGTGTGTTCTTGGAAGCGGTCTCGGAGATTGCAAGCATGCCGGCGATTTCGGCGTGCCGGAATCCTTCGACTTCGTAGAGCAGGAAAACATCGCGTTGATGGGAGGTAAGGCGTTCGAGCGCGCGTTCGAGGGCCATGCGGAGCGAGGGATGAGAACCGGGCGCGCGGAGTTCCATGCGAGGAGGAAGCGCGTCCACGTCTTCATTCACGTGGTCCTTCCGGCGAAGGCGGCTGCGGCGCAAATCGTGGCAGGTGTTGACCAGGATGCGAAAGGTCCAGGTGACGAAAGAGGATTGCCCGCGAAATCCGGAAATACTTCGTTGAATTTTCAGAAAGGTTTCCTGCACCGCGTCTTCCGCGTCCGACTGCGAGCCGAGGAGATTGCGCGCCAAATTCTTCATGCGCGTTCCCTGCCACTTGTAGAGATGTTCGTAGCCCTGCAGGTTTCCGCTGAGGCAGGCCGCTGCTACGGCCGCGTCCTGGGGAAGCTCATCGCTGGTCCGAACGGGTTCCGCTTTCCCTTCGAAAGATTCCACTCGCCGCTCCCCTTCGCGTGCCACAGAAGAGAGTTTATGCTCCCAGGGCAGCGTAAGTCCCACAGATCCCATGACTTTCTCCTGAGGTATAGACGATGGAAGAAAGCCAAAGGTCTGGCCCGGGCAAGCGGCGCCTAGCGGCGGGTAAAACGCTTACTTTCAGCGTGATATAGAGAATCTCACCCGGGCGGAGGTGATTTCCGTCGGAATGCAGCGTTCAAAGCTCGGCTTCGCAGGGAAGGCCGCCGCGGGTACGTTCGCGCCGCTCGAATTCCTTTACCGCATCGCGCAAGTCCTGGGGCGTAAAATCCGGCCAGCGTTTGGGGAGAAAGCTGAACTCGGCGAACGCGCATTCCCACAGAAGAAAATCGGAAAGGCGCTGCTCGCCGCCGGTCCGAATCAAGAGGTCGACGTCGGTGGAACCACCGCGTTGTACTTCGGCGAGCACATCGCTGAAGGCTTCGCTGGAGAGCGCCGTGACTTTGTAAAACTTGCTGGCGGCCTGAAAGATGGAGTGGCGAGCGGAGTAGTCAATGGCCAGGCGAAGATGCAGTTTCTTGCCGTTGGCGGTGAGCGCCTCTGAGTCTGCAATGGCTTCGCGGAGGTTGGCGGGCAAGCGGTCGCGGCGGCCAATGATGTTCAGCCGGATGCCTTCGTCGAGGCAGTGCGACGTTTCGGCTGCCAGATATTCCTGGAGAATTTCAAGGATCGCGGCGACCTCGGCGGGGGGCCGCTTCCAGTTGGCGGAAGAAAGCGCAAAGAGTGTCAGCGTGTGAATGCCAAGATGCGGAGCGCTGCGGATGACGCGGCGGGCGGCCTCCGCGCCGGCGCGATGGCCGGCCGAGCGAGGCAAGGCGCGGGAGGTAGCCCAGCGGCCGTTGCCGTCGCAGATGATGGCGACGTGAAGCGAAGAGGCCGCCGAGGGAAGAACAGGGTGATGGTGGAGAACAGATTTTTCGAGAACAGGGGTTTGCACGAGCATGCTGCTTTCTCCGCCGCCGACTGGCATAATGTACTTTGCATTGCAAAGTACGAGGACAAAAAATTTTCACTTCTCCCGGGTCGCGCGAATCAGCGCTTCCATGTGATCCAGGTAACGCTCCAGCGCCTTGCGTCCCGCCGGGGCAAGCCGATACTCGGTCTTGGGCAGGCGGCCGTCGAATGACTTTGAGCACAGGATGTAATCGGCTTCTTCCAACTTTCGGGCGTGAACGCTCAGATTCCCATCCGTGGTTTTCAGCAGCGCTTTCAGTTCGTTGAACGTGAGCGCGCGATTCACCGCAAGGGCGCTGACAATGCCCAGGCGGATCCGTTCATGAATCAAACGGTCCAGCGGCACGGAAACAGGCTGCGAGGCGGCGCCACGAACGGGCGAGGGCCCCTCTTCGCGTTGCGCGCGTTCCTGCCGGACTGTCGACGACTTGGCCATGAGATCCTTTCGTTCGAAAACTTACTCGCTTAACCGCCGTACCGCAAGGCGATCCAGACACCAAACGCAATTTGCACCACGCCAAATCCAGCGGCCATAAACAGGTTGCCCCACAACGCGGGAGCGAATAGAGCTGCGGCGCCGAGCGCCATCAAGCACATGCCCATGATGGGTACGGCGCGAACGGAAAATGCTCCGCCGGTGACGATGGCCGTGCCATAGAGCAGCAACCAAACTCCCGGCAACGCGGTAACGGCGCCGAACTGGAAGAGAGCCAAGGTGAGTAATCCGCCGACGATGATGGGCGGCGCAAAGCTGAGCGCGAATTTGCGGCCCGGGCCGCTGAAGAGAGATGAATTGGCGCGCCTCGCCTTGGTGGCAGCCGCGGGAGCGGCGATGGCGACGGCTACGAAGACCTCCGCCAGCCATACGGCAAGCCAGGCGCGGGGTGATTCCTGGCGCGAGGCGAGGAACGCGGCGGCCAGGGCT
>DATLVJ010000373.1:0-3686 GCA_035577585.1 Candidatus Limnocylindrales bacterium | reverse complement strand
TACGTCATGCGATACGAAATATCCGCGTACGTCGCCGCATGCGCCTTGCAGAATCCAAATCCCGCGAATTTCTCCACCATCATCCACGTCTCTTCGCGCTCTGCTCCTTGCAAACCCATCTTCTCCGCCGCTTTCAGGAATTTCCCGCGCAACCGTTCGCGCTCCCGTTGCCCGGAAAATTTCGCCGCCGACCGCCGCACCAGGTCCGCCTCCGCCAGCGACATACACCCCACCGCTTGCGCGATCTGCATCACTTGCTCTTGGTAAATGCAAACGCCCAGCGTATCGCCCAGAATATTTTTTAACGATTCATGCGCGTACAACACCGGTTCCTTCCCGCGCAGCCGCTTCAGAAAAAGCTCCTTCGAGCCGTACTCCGCCGCTCCCGGCCGGATGATCGCCAACGCGATTGCCATCTCTTCCAGTGTTCGCGCCTCCATCGTGCGAAGCGTGCCGCGCATGGCCGGCGACTCAATCTGAAAAACTCCCATCGTCCGCCCCGCCGCAATCACCTCACACGTAGCCGGGTCGTTCTCCGGTATCGCCCCAAAATCAATCGTCCGCGCCTCAGGACAAGGCGTAAACCCATCCGCCGCCACTCCACTCCGATCCTTCACCTCTTCTCCCTCCTTAACTTCCTCTCTTTCCTGTTTTTCTATGTTGTCCAGCGCCAGCGCCATCGTCGTCAGCCCGCGCTGCCCCAGCAGATCCATCTTGATCAGCCCCAGCGATTCGATCGCGTTCATGTCGTATTGCGTCACCACGATGCCTTTCGTCGCCCGCTCCAGCGGCACCAGGTGCGTCAGTGGCCGCGCCGAAATCACCGTTCCGCACGGATGAATCCCCAGATGCCGCGGCGCATCGTCCAGCCGCAGCGCCACCTGCAGAATCGTTTTCCACGGCTCGTCGTTCACCGGCAGCGTGCGGCCTTCCGGCAGAAGTTTGATCGCTTCCAGAATTTCCCGCACCGGCCGGTGCGGCAACCGCTTCGTGAAGTGATTCACTTCGCCCGGAGGCACGCCAAACACTTTCGCGACCTCGCGCACCGCCAGCCGCGCATGCATGGTGATGAAGCTGCCGATCATCGCGACATGCTCCGGGCCCCACCGCGCGTAAACGTAATCGAGCAACTCGTCGCGCCGTGCTCCGCAAATATCAATGTCAATGTCCGGACAATCGCCGCGCTGCTCGTTCAGGAATCGCTCAAAGTAAAGTCCCCAGCGAAGCGGGCACACACAGGAAATTCCCAGGCTATACAACACCATCGAACTGGCCGCCGACCCCCGCGCCACCGCGGGTATCCCGCGCCGGCGGGCTTCCTCAACGATGTCCCACACCAGCAGAAAATACGGCGCCAAACCCCATTTCTCGATCACTTCCAATTCGCGCGTCAGCCGCGCAAGCACCGCGGGACGCAGCGGCCGGTAACGTTTCTGCGCACCCTCAAAACTCAGCTTCCACAAATACGAAAACGCTGATTCGCCCTCCGGCACCGGAAACTCCGGGAAAATCGTCTTGCCCAGCTCCAATTCCAGGTTGCAGCGCTCCGCAATCTCCAGCGTCGCCCGCAGCAGTTCCGGATGATCCGGAAACAACCGCTGCATTTCCGCCGCCGGCTTGAACCACGCCTCGGGAGTCGTGATTTCGGGAGCCGTAACTGTAGTCAGCAATCCGCCAGTCCGAATCGCATTCACCGCTCGGTGATGCAAATGCTCTTCCGGTTTCAGGAAGTGCACATTGTTGGTAGCCACCAGCGGAATTCCCAACTCCCGCCCAAGCCTCTGCGCTTCCCGCAACACCCGCCCATCCCCTGCCGACAAATGTTGCACCTCGATATATAGACGGTCGCCAAAAATGCCCTTCAACCGTTGAAGGTGACTGGTGACTAGTGACTGGTGACTAGTGTTTGTGTAGCGGCCACCTTCAGGTGGCCCAGCATACGTTGACGAATGAAAGGAGGTGGGCACTTTTGCGTTTCCCCCCGGGTGACCCAGGTGCCGGTGTTGCACCTGGGGTTCTTCCCTTGTAGGGGCCGGGCTCGCCCGGCCCGTCTGTGCAATGCCACCACGTAAAATCTCCGCCGGCCACAACGCAATCACCCCCGCGCTATGCGCCGCTAACTCCTCCACCGTGACCGCCCGCCCCGCCTCTTCCGCGAACGTCTCCTGCCCCGGCTGCAAAACCCCCAACTGCCGCAACGTCGTCAACCGGCACAAATTGCTGTACCCCTCCGCATCCGCCGCCAGCAGCACCATCGCCACACTTGCCTGCCCTGAGCGAAGCCGAAGGTCCGCTCGCCCACCCGCCGTAGCTTCAGCGAAGGTGGGCTCCACTTCCACCACCACGCCCACAATCGGCTTCACCCCGGCCGCCCGCGCCGCCTGATAAAACGGCACCGCCGCGTACATCCCGTCCGTATCCGTCAGCGCCACGGCGGGCATCTTCTGCTCCACCGCCGCCGCAATAATCTCTTCCGGGGGATTCACCCCCCGCAAAAACGAGTAATGGCTGTGACAACGCAAATGCACAAACATGCGGGCAACCTGTAGCAGCGACCGGCGGGAAGACGATCGGAGAGCCAAGAGAAATAACGGGCAGAGGGAAGGGAATTAACTTCGAAAAATTCTGTAGCTCTGGCCTTCAGGCCTGAGGGTTTTCATTGATGCAGGCAAGATTATTCCGCAGGCGATGAATTGCTGTTTGCAAACCTGAGTTCTGGCGCACTGGAAATCCTCACCCCTGAAGGGGTGAGCTACAGGCCGCTCACCGCGATAAACAGGGTGTCGACAATACTAAACCGTTTTCTTTTGTGGCGTAGTGTTCGCGGAGTTCGAGGCCTTTGCCGTAGAAGACGGCGTTCCAGCCGTAGCGGCCACGGACGCGGTCCACTTCGCGGTTCAGGTACCAGCGGCGGTTTGCATCCACATCGAACAGCTCATTCTGCCGGCGGTCGGCATCCAGGTTCGTTACGCTCACGCCGATATGCCGGATGGCCACGCGCCGCGTGAATAGTTTCGCGAACAGCTCCTTGCTGGCCAGCAGCAGTTCGCGCTCGTCATTCGTTGCGCGCAGCAGCCGCACCGTCTGGTGCGCGGAATAATGATCCACATACCGCACGCGCACGCCAATCGTGTGCGCCTGCTTGCTATGATCGCGCAGCGTCGCGCCGATTCGCTCGCTCAAATACTCCAGCAAGCCGCCCAGAAATTCCGTGTCGATCGTGCCGCCTTCAATCGTCGTCTCACGCGAAACCGACTTCGGCGTCGCCAGCGTCATCACCTCGCGCCCGTCCAGCCCGCGCGAACGTTCCCAGATCTGCTCGCCAATCACGTCTCCAAACGCCGCCATCAGCACCGGCTTCGGAATCATCCGCAACTGCCCGATCGTCGTCACGCCCCGCTCCGCCAGCGCGCCCGCGTGGGTGTGCCCGATGCCGTGCAGCTTTTCCACCGGCAGCAGCGCCAGAAATCCTTCTTCCGTTCCCGGCGGCACGATGCGAAACCCGCGTGGCCGCTCCAGCCGCGACGCAATCGACGCCACCACCTTCGTCCGCGCCGCGCCCACCGACACGCTCAATCCCGTCCGCCCCAGAATCTCCGCCTGCAGCCGCCGCAGCGCGGCCTCGAAATCCGGGTACAGCCGCTCCGTCCCCGCGAAGTCCAGATAAAAATCGTCCAGCGCTGCCG
>DATLVJ010000372.1:0-16871 GCA_035577585.1 Candidatus Limnocylindrales bacterium | reverse complement strand
GTCGGAGGCGTGGCGCATGCGGTGGACTTCGGCGCGGGATTCTTCGCTGGTGATCCAGTCATGATTTTTGGTTTTAGGCGATTTTGGAAAGGCGAGTTGGCCGTCGAGGGTTAAAGCTGATTTCAAAGTAACGAAGGGTTTGCGCGTGGTGATCCAGTGGGAGAACGATTCGTTGAGTTCCTGGGCTTTGTCTTCGAGCAGGCCGCTTTCGGTTTCGATGCCCGCAGCGCGCAAGCGGACGAATCCGGTGCCGCGCGTTTTCGGGTTTGGATCTTCCATGGCAGCGACGACGCGCGAGACGCCGGCGGCAATGATCGCTTCGGCGCAGGGGCCGGTGCGGCCGGTGTGGTTGCAGGGCTCAAGGGTGACGTAAAGGGTTGCGCCGCGCGCGCGATCCCCGGCTTGTTTGAGGGCGACAATTTCCGCGTGATCGCGCCATTCGTACTGATGGAATCCTTCGCCAAGAATTGCGCCGTCTTTCACGATCACGCAACCGACTGTAGGATTGGGGCTGGCGAGGCCGACGCCTTTGCGCGCCAGGTCCAGCGCGTGTTCCATGAAGTGAGTGTCGTGGGAGTTCACGGTGTCAGTTGAACAGCGAGTCGGCGTAGGTTTGTGCATCGAAGGGGACGAGGTCGTTAATTTGTTCACCCGTGCCGACGAAGCGGATGGGGAGGCCGAGTTCGCGGGAGATGGCGACGACGATGCCGCCTTTGGCGGTGCCATCGAGCTTGGTGAGGATGATGCCGGTTACGCCGACGGAAGAGGTGAATTCGCGGGCCTGGGCGAGACCGTTTTGGCCGGTGGTGGCATCCATCACCAGGAGGACGTCGTGCGGGGCGCCGGGAATTACTTTGGCGGCGGTGCGTTTCATTTTTTCGAGTTCGAGCATGAGGTTCGATTTGGTGTGGAGGCGGCCGGCGGTGTCCACGATGACGGCGTCGGCGCCGCGGGCTTTGGCGGCGGCCATGGCGTCGAAAACAACGGCGGCGGGGTCGGAGCCGGATTTTTGCTTGATGAGTTCGACGCCGTTGCGCTGGGCCCAGATTTCGAGTTGTTCGATGGCGGCGGCGCGGAAGGTGTCCGCGGCGCAGAGCACGACAGTGCGGCCATCCTGGCGGAGGCGATTGGCGAGTTTGCCGATGCTGGTGGTTTTGCCGGCGCCGTTTACGCCGACGATGAAGATGACGCGGGGGTCGTTGCCGTTAGCAGCGCCTACCAGGTGGGGGGTGTTTCCGTAGACATTCAACGCACGAAAGACGTGTTTCTTGATTTCGTGTTTCAGTTGCTCGCCGTTGTTGAGGGCGTTGCGGGAAAGCTGTTCTTTCACGGAGTCGAGAATTTCTTTGGTGGTTTTTACGCCGAGGTCGGCGGAGAGAAGGGCGTTTTCGACTTCCTTGAGGACGGAGGGATCGATCTGGCGGCCACCCTGGGTGATGGTATCGAGGGTGTCGGCAAGGGCTTCCTTGGTTTTGCCGACGGACTCTTTGAGGCGCTCAAGGAGGGTGGGTTCGGGTTTTCCGAAGAGAGTGATCATAAGAGTGGCCCGCGTTGGGGAAAAGGCGGGAAAGAAAAGTGTAACAGATTGGGTGGGGAGGGGACGGGGAGGCACGAGAGCGGATAGGTAAAGGGAATTAGCGAAAGGCACTCGTCGTGCAGAAACGTCCGGGACAGGAAAAAGGCGCCCGCTTCAGAAAGCGGCCGCTACAAAAGCTAGACTTGGACTTCGACGGCGGTTAGGCGGAGTTTGCCGGCTTTAACGGCGGATTCGAGGGCGATGACGATGGTTTCGTCGAACTTGGAGCCGGCGAGAGCTTTGATGCGGCCGAGAGCGTAGTCGAGATCCATGGCGGTTTGGTAGGGGCGATTGGTGGTCATGGCATCGAGGGTGTCGGCGACGCCGATGATGCGCGCCATTTGCGGAATCTGCGGGCCGGTTAGGCCATAGGGATAGCCGCGGCCGTCCATGTGCTCGTGGTGCAGTTCGATGCCGGGGAGCATTTCCTTGAGCTGCGAGACCGGACGCATGATGTTGGCGCCCTTGGTGGTGTGAGTCTTCATGATTTCGAATTCTTCCGGGGTCAGAGAACCGGGTTTTTTGAGGACGCGGTCGTCAACGCCGATCTTGCCGACGTCGTGGAGAAGGGCGGCGATTTTCAGTTTATCGAGAGCCTCGGGCGGAAGGTTCAATTCCTGGGCAATGATGGTGGAATATTTCGCCACGCGGCCGGAATGGCCTCGGGTGTAGGGATCCTTTTCGTCGATGGCGGCGGCGAGCATGCGGATCGAGCCGATAAAGAGTTCGCGATTTTCCTCGGCGGCTTCCTTCAGCTTCTCGATGTACTCTTCGATATCGCTGGCCATCAGATTGAAATTTTCGGCGAGTTCGCTGATTTCGGCGGCGCCGCGCACCGGAGTACGCTGGTGAAATTCGCCGCGGCTGATGGCGCGGGTGGAAGCGGCAAGGGAACGGATTGGCGTGCTGATGCCGACGGCAAAGAAATAACCGAAGAGGATGGCGACCAGAATAACGACACTGACGAAGGCCAGCGCCTGCTGGTTGAGTTCGGTGACGCCGGCGTCGGCGCGGGCTTCATCCACGCTGCGCTCGGAAATGACGGCCCAGTCGACTTCCGGAAAGGTGCTGTAGGTGCCGACCATTTCAACCTGGCGATTATTTTCTTTTTCGATGAAATGGGCTGTTTCGGTGTTGCGCAAATCCTTGGGGAGGGCCTTGATTTGGGCGACCATGTGGGACTTGTCGCTCAAATCCTCGCCAGGAACAAAATGCTTAGTGTCGGGGTGGGCAACGATGTGGCCGTAGTGGTCGACGATATACACGTGGCGGCCGCGGATGCTGGCGTCCTGCAAGCGGTGCAGGATGGGGTCGAGAGAGACGACAGCCGCGAGCATGCCGGTGAAATTGTCCTGCGAATCCTTGAGCGGAACAGCGATGACGAATGCGGGGCGATTATCCGGCGCGAGGGCCAGAGGATCGCTGCGGAATTTAACGGACTGGACGCAGGTGACAAACGCGCGCTGCAAAGCTTTGGCGACGAAGGGGTCCTGCTCGGCGCGGAAATTTCCCTGGGATGCGGTGGTGCCTTTGCCGTCGCGGCCGACGGCGGTGAGATAGACGAAAGAGTTGCGGTTGGAATCAACGAAATTTTCGAGGAGCCGGGTGACTTTGGGCTCGGCGACGGGGTCGGTGACGTTTTCGATGAGGCCGGTGAGGGTAAGAATCTGGCGCTGGCTGATCAGCTGTTGCGTGAGGTTGGACTCGAAGAACTGGACTTCCTGAGCGAGCGAACGGGTAAGTTCGGTCTGCTGCACGCGCTCGGTGTCCACGAGTTTGTCCTGGCTGAGTTGGAGAACCTGGCGATGGTACAAGCCGATGGGGAGCGCGCTGACAAGCAGGAGCGCACCGAGCACAAGCCATAGGATGCGCACCCGGCCGGAACGGAGGCGCGTCAAAATCGATGGAACAATCTCCGCCATCGCAACACAATGATTTTAGAAGGGGAGAGGGTGGGAAAGCGGCTGGTCTAAAGGACAGGGGGAGCGGAAGTGCAACTAGGCGGGAGGTACTGGGAGGGAAGTAAGCGGGGGAAAGTAATCAGTAATCGGTAAACAGTAATCGGTCAGAGCGGCCCGCCTCAGAAGGCGGGCCCTACAAAATCCAGAAAGAAATCAAGGGCCTAAGCGGATCTGGCGATGGGCGTGTCGGTTGCGATGGCGATAGGGATAACAGCGAGCAGATCGCAGATAGCAGGAGACGTGGAGGCGACAGGTTGGCGGTTTTGCTTTGAGACGGGAGCCACTCAAGTGGGGCTTATGAGCCGTTGATGCTAGTTAGCTATCTGCTCCGAAACTGATTACTGATTACTCGCTTTTGAGGGGACGCTCCATGATGGCGCGGATGGCTTCGCGAGGGGAGTTGCCTAGGTGGAGGATGCTATGGACTTGTTGGGTGATGGGGAGTTCGAGGTGGTTTTCTTTTGCAAGCGCGAGGAGGGCGGCGGTGGTGCCGACGCCTTCGGCGACCATGGTCATGGCTGCGAGGATTTGTTGCAGGGAGCGGCCCTGGCCAAGTTCGAAACCGACGCGGCGGTTGCGGCTCTGGGCGCCATAGCAGGTGAGGATGAGGTCGCCCATGCCGGCGAGACCACTGAGCGTTTCGGGTTTGCCGCCAAGAGCTACGGCGAGGCGAGCCATTTCGGCGAGCCCGCGAGTGATCAGAGCGGCGAGCGAGTTTGCGCCAAGACCCAAGCCCTGGCATGCGCCGGCGGCGATAGCCATGACGTTTTTCATGGCGCCGGCGAGTTCCACGCCCAGGACGTCGTCGTTGGTGTAGAGGCGGAAGGTGGGGCCGGAGAATTCTTCCTGCAAAAAGGCGGCGAGGGCCGAGTCGGCGGAGGCAAGGACGACGGCGGATGGGTGACCTTGAGCGGCTTCGGCGGCGAAGGAAGGGCCGGATAGAACGGCGAGGCTGGGAACAAAACGCGCGTTGATGACCTGGGAGAGGACTTCGCTCATGCGGAGGTGGGTGGCGGGTTCCAAGCCTTTGGTGGCACTGACGAAGGCCGCGCCGCGGGAGAGGTGAGGTAGCGCAAGGGCGAGGATGCTGCGGGTGTGAGCGGAGGGGATCGCAGCGAGGACGATTTGCGCGTCGCGGAGGGAATTTTCCAGGTCCGAAGAGGCTTTGACGCAGGGTGGAATGGGAATGCCGGGGAGGTATTTTTTGTTTTCGCGGTCGCGCTCGATGGAGTCGGCGAGGGAAGCGGCGCGGACCCAGAGGCGGATTTCGTGTTTGCGGCGGCTGTTGGAGAGGACGACGGCGAGGCCTGTGCCCCAACTGCCGCCGCCAAGAATGGTGATGCGGCTCAAGCGGCGTCTCCTTTGGATTTGCCGAAGGAGAATTTGGGCTCTTCGCCGTCGATCAATCGCTGAAGATTGGCGTCGTGCTTGAAGATGACAAGCGCGACGGCGAAGAGCGTGCCGAAGTCGACGACGAGTGGAGGGGCGTGGCCGGGGGCCCACAAGAAATACATGAGCAGCGGCATGGAAGCGGCGGCGGAGACAGAGCCGAGGGAAACGTAGCGCCAGGCGGCGCTGACGACGATAAAAATAAACAGAGAGGCAAGCGCGGCAAGAGGAGCTAGGATTAGAAAAACGCCGAGCGCGGTAGCTACTCCTTTGCCGCCTTTGAATTTCAGCCAGATTGGAAAACAGTGGCCGAGGAGAGCGATGATGCCTGCGAGGGTCATGACCGTGGATCTCTGTTCGGTGAAACGTCCGGCGAGCCAGACGGCGGCGGAGCCTTTGGCGGCGTCGAGCGCGAGTGTGAGGATTCCCGCGGCGGGTCCCGCGACACGGGCGACGTTGGTGGCGCCGATATTGCCGCTGCCCGATTTGCGGATGTCGCTTCCGGCGAAAAGTTTTGCGAGGATCAGGCCGAACGGGATGGAGCCGAGCAAATACGCGGCGGCCAGAAGAAGGGGAGTAGTCGGCGTGACGAACGACATGCAGCCTAAGCCTCCGATGCGAAGTGAAATGTTTGCAGGGTAGTGTACTCCGCTCCGGTGGGTTTGAGCTTGCTTTCGATGAGATGAAAATCCTGTGTATGGAGGGAGCCGAAGGATTGGCGGCTTTTATCGTTAAAGGCTTGGAGCAATTTGGGAGGGACACCCGGCAGCGGAAATCGGGCCAAGGTCAGATGCGGGGTGAACGGACGCTCTTCCAAGGGGAAGCCGAGGCGATGCGCGGCGTGATCGATGTCCGCGGCGAGTGATTTCAGGTCGGGAGAAGATTCCATGCCCGCCCAGAAGACGCGGGGGCGCTTTTCGTTCGGGAAAAAACCCAGGCCGCGGAACTCGAGATTTACCGGCTCGGCGGAACGAACGACAGAGAGGACGTTTTGAAGCGCTGCCAATTTTGACGGATCGGTTTCGCCGAGAAATTTGAGGGTGACGTGGAGATTTTCCGCGCGAACCCACTTCAACTGCGGAGCGATGGAGCGGAATTCCTTGAGGAGAGAGGCGAAACCGGTGCGGATATTTTCGGGAATTTCGATGGCGATGAAGAGTCGCACAGAGGCAGCCTGGGTCAACTTGCGGGATTGACGCGGCGCGGCTGGGGCTTGCCGTCGAAGAGGTAGTGGACGCGGACCATGTCGAGAGCGATTTGGGAAGCGTAGAAGCGGATCATTTCGCGGTCGCCGGGAACGTGGATGAGCCGTTCTTTTGTTCCCGCTGGGGTGGCCAGCGCGATGTGGACGGTGCCGACGGGTTTTTCTTCGCTGCCGCCGCCGGGGCCGGCGATGCCGGTGATGCCGACGCCGAAGGTGCTGCCGACGCTGCGGCGGATGCCTTCGGCGAGGGCGACGGCGACCTCCGCGCTGACCGCGCCTTTTGTGGCGATGAGTTCGGAGGGAACTTCGGTCCAGGCCGTTTTGCGTTCGTTGCTGTAGGAGACGACACCGCCGAGAAAATAGTTGGAGCTGCCGGGGATGCGGGTGAGTCGCTCGGCGAGGAGTCCGCCAGTGCAGCTTTCGGCCGTGGAGATGGTGGCGCGATTGGTGGTGAGGAGTTCGGCGATGACATCTTCGAGGGGCACGGCCTTGTGGGCGAAAATTCGGTCGCCGAGGGCGAGTTCGAAGCTGCGGATGATTTCATCGAGGGTGGTTTCGGCTTGTGTGATGTCTTCTGTCCAGAGGCGCAGGTGGATCTGGATTTCGCCGGGAGCGGCGAGAATGGTGGTGTTCACCTGGGGGTAGCGGGTGTAGATCGGACGGATACGCTCTTCGACGTGGGATTCGCCGAGGCCGGTGACACGGAGTTCGCGATGAAACATGCGGACGCCGGAAACGCGGCGGCGCAGGCGTGGCAGGACTTGTTCGAGAAAGAGCGGTTTGAGTTCGCGCGGCGGGCCGGGCAAGAGTGCGACCATGCGGCCTTTGTCTTCAATCCACAAGCCGGGAGCGGTGCCGCGGGGATTTTCGAGGACTTCCGCGCCTTCCGGAACCATGGCCTGGCGGAGATTGACGGCAGGCATGTCGCGCTTGAAACTGCGGAATCTGGCTTCGATGGCGCGAACGACTTCGTCATTGCGCAGCAGGCGGCGACCGAGAAGGTCGGCGAGCGTTTCGCGCGTCAGGTCGTCTTCCGTGGGACCCAGGCCGCCGCTGGTGATGACGACGGGCACGCGGTTCAGAGCGTCGCGAAAGGCTTCGGCGAGGAGTTCGCGGTTGTCGCCGACGATGGTCTTGCGGAGAACTTCGATGCCGAGCTTGTTAAGTTCTTCGGTGAGGAAGAGCGAGTTGGTGTCCACGCGATCGGGAGTGAGGAGTTCGGAGCCAACGGCGATGATTTCGGCTTTCATGGGGATTATTGTAGCGTACCCCGCGAAGACACCGGACCAAGGCAAGTCGGATTTCTCATAAATAGAGTTCAGTCTAAGGAAGAGTGTCCTCAGGGGCTAAAGCCCGATGGTTTAGGGTTTCAAATGTCGGAGCTAAAGCTCCGACCCCCCAGAATCGTTTATGAGATGGCTTATGAAGCCTAGCCGTGGAGAGGGAGGCCGCGGACGTTCCAGTCGATGGTGAAGAGGGAACTGTTGGCGGCGAGGATGCCGCGGCCGCTGGGGAGGAGGGCGAGGCCCACGAGCGCGGAGCCGCTGAGGAAGTGTTCGGCGTGACCCTGTGGGGTGATGCGAACGATGCCGCGGCGGCCGCCGAAGGAGGCGACGACGAAGAGATTTTCGTTTTGGTCGAAGGCTAGGCCTTGCGGGCGGCCGAGGCCGCGATAGAAAACGTGGACTTCGCCATTTTGGGTGATGCGATAGACGCGGTCGTAGCTGGAGGTGGTGGGCCCGCTGACGTAGAGTTCGCCGCTTGGATGGAAGGCGAGGTGGTAGGCGGCGACGGAAGGTTCCAGCGTGGCGAAAACGAAAATTTCGCGATCGGGGCTGATCTTGAAGATGGTGCCGCTGCGGTCGCCGACGAAGAGATTGCCTTTTGCATCGAAGGCGAGGCCGGTGGCGATGCCCATGCCTTCGATCCATTGTTCGCTGCGGCCGTCCGGAGAGACACGATAGATTGTGCCGTCGTGGCGGCAGGAAACGAAGAGATCGCCGTTTGAACTGAGCGCGAGGCCGGTGGGATTGATGAGCGATGTGACGAAGGGTTTCACGGTGTAGCTGGTGTTGATCCTGTAGAGCGAAACGGGGACGCGCTGGCCGCGAGGGCCGCTGAAGGTGACATAAATATTTCCGGCGGAATCGACGGCCGGACTGCTGACGGGATGCAGGTTGTCGGCGATCTGGAAACCGAGCGCCACGGGAAATGGCTGGCTCTCGCGCTCCGCACTGACGATTTGAATCGTGCTGCCGTTGGCGTTTTCTGGGACGCGCGCGATCAGGCGATTGCTGCTGGAAAGCGAAAGAGCCGCTTCGGATTCGCCAAAGCGGACGAGGGGGCGGACGCCATGGCGCGAGGTGAAGCCAGTGCCGAAGATCGCGATCTCGCCACCGGGAATTGCGGCGGCGGGCGCAATTCGCTCAATGCGAGGGATGCCGTTCTTTTCTGGTGTGGTGCCGAGCCCGAATTTCATTGCCGTTGCCCAAGAATCATAGCCAATGAAAGTGTAACGCGAGACGCAAACAAATGGCAGCGTAGACCCCGGCCATCCAGTCGTCGGCCATGATGCCCCAGCCGCCGGGAAGCTTTTCGAGGCGCCGGCAGGGGAAGGGTTTCAGGATGTCGAAGAGGCGGAAGAGCAGGAAACCGGCGAGGAGAAATTTCCAGTTGAGGATGCTCATGCCGGTGTAGAGGGCGAACGCGGCGGCATCTTCGGGTCTTAAGAAGACAATCGGCGCGACCGGAGCCAGGCTCAGTATGAGTGTGAGCTGCACTCCAGAGACCTCGTCGATGACCACGAACTGCGGATCTTTCACTCCCGCAAATTCGGCAACTTGGCTGCTGGTCTTGACTCCGAGCAATGCCAGGAAAAGCCACACAGCGATGGAAGGGATGAGGACGACGGCAGTTCCGATCGCGCCGGAGCGGAAGGTAAGGTCGATTCCAAGGCCGAGGCCCAGCACCGTACTCAGAACGTAAAACCAGGTGAAGGGATGGGCGACGACGGCGATGAGCAAGCCGACTGCGGAGCCCCAGGTGCCGGGGGCGGGCTTGAGATAACCGGTGCCGAAGACTGTGGCGATGGCGTAGGCGAAGCGCGGTTTGCCGGCGTGTGAGGGGGGTGCTGCAGGATCAGTGGATGGTGTCATCGTTGTTGTGTCCGTCCTCGCGCAGTTCGCGGCGATCGCCTTCGGGGAGTTCTTCTTCGTCGAAGATGGGGTCGGACACGACGTATTTTTCCGAGGCCCACGCGCCGAGGTCGGTTAAGCGGCAGCGCTCGGAGCAAAAGGGGAAATCCGCGTCGGTGGCGGAGTCCGTGGTTTTCTTGCAGATTGGGCAACGGTGTTTCATGGTGAAGAAATTGTTTTACCATCCGGAGGGGGATGGGGACAAGCGCGGAGCGGATGCGGGGAGAGCGCCGATGCGAGATTTTTAAAAGCGCCCGTCCCGTAGAAGCATTCGGGACGGGCAAAAGGCGCCCGCTCCGTAGAGTCGTTCGGGACGGGCAAAAGGCGCCCGCTCCGCAAAATCATCCGGAGTCCAACCGACGGACCTCAGAAGGCGGCGGCTAGAAAGGCAAGAGGGAGGGGCAAGCCCCTCCCCTACAAAGGCAGGCGGGGCCACCCTTCCTTCGTCAGGGCAGGCTCTGAAGGTGGCCGCTACAAAAGCGATTGGGTTAGGTGAGGACGCGGAGGGCGGCGCCGGTGGTGATGCGGGTTAGTTTTTCTGAAGCGATTTCTGGTTCGCGGGGGGTGAGAGAGCGGACCGGCTTTCGCGATTGGATTTCGGTGATGCGGCCGATCAGGTCGTAGGCGTCGGTCCTGGTGATTTCTACTTTTACCACGTCGCCAGATGCGGCGACTTGGCCGCCGGGCAATTCGATGTCGGTCAGATAGAGTTTGCCGTCGATGTCCGGGGCCATGGATTCGAGGCGGGCTTCCCAGACGAGAGGATTGTCTTTCGAGGGGCCTTCGACGAGGGCCGTTTCTGAGCGGCCTTTGAGCTTGCGAAGATTTTCGCGGGAGATTTTCTTTTGCAGGGCCATGAGGCGGTTGCGTCGGTCGTTGATGGTTTCGGCATCGACTTTGCCATCGAGAGGGAAGCTGCCGGCGTTGTCGACGTCGGAATATTCGAAGACGCCCATCCAGTCTAGCTTTGCGGCAGCGACGAAGTCGTAGAGTTCCTGGAAATCCGATTCGGTTTCCCCGGGGAAGCCGACGATGAAGCTGGTGCGGAGAGCGACGCCGGGAATCGTGGCGCGCATGCGTTCGAGAAGTTTCAGGAAGGCATCACCGTGGGAGCCGCGCTTCATGCGCGCCAGGACGTTGCGGCTGGCATGCTGGAGGGGCATATCAATGTATTTCGCCAGGCGATCGTGGGCGGCAAGAGTTTCAAGCATTTTTTGCGTGACGCGATTCGGATAGGCGTAGAGAAAGCGGACCCAGAGCAGGTCTTCGACCTGTGCAAGGCGTTCGAGGAGTTGCGCGAGGCCGTCGCGCAGACCGAGGTCTTCGCCGTACGAAGTTGTGTCCTGGCCAATGAGCGTGACTTCACGGGCGCCTGAAGCGGCCAGATTTTCCGCTTCGCGAACGACTGATTCAAACCTGCGGCTGCGGAAGGCGCCGCGAAGCTGCGGGATAATGCAGAAAGTGCAGGGGTGATCGCAGCCTTCGGCGATTTTGATGTAGGCCTGGTGCTTTGGGGTGGTGACGATGCGGGGAGTCAGGTCGTGATAGAGAAACGCCGGGGGTTGGGCGGGCAGAACTTTCAGGTCGCCTTCGACGGCTTCGATAATGCGCTCGACTTCGCCCGTGCCGACGACGGCGTCTACTTCGGGAATCTGTTGGAGGATTTGATCGCGGTAGCGTTCGACCAGGCAGCCAGCGACGATGAGTTTTTTCGCGGCGCCGAATTTCTTGTGCTCGGCCATTTCGAGGATGGCGTCCACGGATTCTTTTTGGGCGGGTTCGATGAAACTACAGGTGTTGACGACAAGAATCTCGGCGTCATCGGCGCGGGGAGTAAGCTCGTAGCCTTCGCGCGCGAGAATGCCCATCATGACCTCGCTGTCGACGAGGTTTTTGGGGCATCCGAGGGAGATAAAACCGACTTTAGGCATACGGAGAGATTGGCGCCTTTACGCCAATCTTTCAATTTTAGCATGTCCGGGGCGGTGGTACCGGATATGGGTTGTGCGTACGCGCCAGACCCGCCCGCCTCGGAAGGCGGCCGCTACAAAAGCAAGAGGGGGTGGGGCCATGCTTGCTCTGTCGGGGCGAGCGGGGCCGCTGTGAGTTTGGAGTAAGGCAAGAACACAGGCCAAAGCCTGTGCTACGGGGGCTACGGGGTGGAGCGGATTTGTTCGAGGAGGGCGCGGAGGCGGAAGGCGTCACAGACGGCGCCGCCGAAGCGGGCTTCGGAATAAAGGGAGGTAAACTCGCCGACCGCGGAAATCAGGCTGGGTTGCTGACTGAGTGTGGCTGCGAATTCGTCCGGGGTTTGGTTTTCGGAGCGGGTGAAGCCGCGCTTTTCGAGCACGCGCAACATTTCCGAGTAGAGACGTGAGGCGAGTTGGGGATTATTTCTCGACGCGGTCGGCTGTCTCATCTGCAAAGCAAGACTCAACCAGCGGAAAGCGGAGCGAATCCAATCCAGCCGGAGGACGACGAGAAGGAAGACCAGGGCCACGGGAAATACCAGACTCAGATAGGAGTGGCGACGCTGCCATTCCGTGAGGCCGGTCATTCCGCGTTCCTGGGTGCGCTGAAACCAATGGCGAAAGGATTCGGAATAATCCGTGGAGTTCTGGCGGACGTTTTTGGCCATCACGAGTTGGTGGGCAAAATCGTAGTTGATCACCCATTCGTTCCAATTCAGTTGCATCCAGTCCAGATAGAGACCCAGGCGCGAAAGCAGGCCGGCTTCGGAATCGCCGGCGGGGGGAGTGGGGTCGAAGGTGATCCAGCCGCTGCCGGGAAAATACGCTTCCACCCAGCTGTGAGCGTCGCTGCCGCGGACGATATAGTCGCCGGCGAGGTCGTTGAACTGGCCGGGGAGGAAGCCATTCACTTCGCGCGAAGGGATTCCAAGAGCACGGAGCATGACGGCCATTGCGGAAGCAAAATATTCACAGTGCCCGGCCTTGGTAACGAAAAGAAACTGGGCGAGGGGATCCGCGCCGGGCTTTCCGGATAGCTTGAGTGTGTAGCCGAAATTCCTGCGGAGATAGGATTCGAGGACAATCGATTTGTCGTAGGGATTTTCAGCAGCGGCGGTAATTTTGCGCGCGAGCTCTGGAATCCGGGGGTCGAGGTTATCGGGGAGTTGCAGGTAAAGTTTCTGGATGCTCGCGGGATAATCCGCGCCAGCGGTTCGCGCTTTCAGAGGCCGCGATTCGGGAAGCAGCGAGACTCCCTCATAACGGAGTTGGGAGAAATTGCGGGCCGGGTTATACACCGCGCCGCTTGAATCCGTGACCAGATTGCTGCGGCGCGCCGTTCCATAGTATGTGCCCGCGTCATTTGAGAAAGCTCCGCGCAATTCCATCACTTGCGCAGGCGCAAATAGGGCGTCGCTGGCGAGGGGTTGGAGCAAAACAACAAAACGGAGTTGGGCGACGGCGGGGACCTTCAGATCAAGTTGCGAACTGAGTGGAATCCAACCATCCTGGCGCGCGAAGTGGAGTTCGCGCTCTTTCGAGGGAGAGAACCAGCGTTTTCCGTCAAATGTGGAGAGGGCAACGCCGCGCCAGCGGAGCATCGGGTAATCCACGGGAGTTCCGGTTTGCACGCGCATGACGACGGAGGTGTCCTGCTTGATTTCACCGATGCGGCCGAGTTCGACGTTGTCCGTGAAGCCCGTCATGAGCGACGGCTGAAAACCGGTGCGGGCGAAATAGCCGGCGCTAAAGCGCGGAAAAAAGAAGAAAAGCAATGAGCCGAAAAGCAATGCCCCTGCGGCGACGCTGAGAGCGGCGAGGGACATAGCGCGGGAAAACTTTCGCTCGCGGGAGGTTTCCGCCGGGGTGGGAGGGAAGACCGTTCCGAAGGCGCCGCGGCGGATTTCCAGGCTGAGAAATGTGGCGACGGCAAAAAGAAGGTAGACGACGAAGAGGAAGAAGAAATTGGTGTCCACCGTGAACACGGCGGAGGCGAGAATGGCGGCGAAGGAAAGCATCGCAAGGAAAATGGCGTCGCGGTCCGTGGAGGCGCTGTAGAGCCTGACGACGGTGACAAAGAGGAGAAAATGCACCGAGGCAAGGAGGGCCGCGTAAAGGGCACTGTTGGAGGTGTCGTTGGCGAGATTGCGGGAAATGAAAAGAATGTCGACGGGGAAGAAGAAGACGTAGGCGATGACGAGCCGCGTTGCCACGGTCTGTTTTAAGCCGCCACCGTGGCCGCGCCACCAGCTGAATCCTTTGTAGAGAATGGCGATTGGGGCAATCAGCGTGGTGAAAAGGTCGAGCTTTCCCGTGCTCACGAGCGTGAGGGTCGCCGTCAGCACCAGGAAAAACACGGCGGCGCGGAAAAATCTTTCCGCGGGAAGAGGGTTTGCCGGGGTGGTGACGGAAGAGGCCATCGGTGGAGTCTTCAGGATAGCACTCGCGGGGCGGGGCTGGATTTAAGGGCCGCGTAAGGATAAAGGGAAAACCTCAGACGGCAGAGAGGGCGGAGCGGGCAACTTTACGCGTCAGGTTGGAAATGGCTATGGCGGAGAGTTCGGAGAGAGGGAGCGCTTTTGCACCACGGACGGAGGGCAGCTTTTTCAGTTTCGCGAGGAAGGGAAGAATTGTGATCGAGCGATACGTTACGGCGTGGCGGACTTTTTTGAGAGGGAGGAGTTCGGCGGCGAGAGTTCGACCACGAAAGAGGGATTTTTCGGCAAATTTCCGGAGAGATTCGGTCGAGCCGGTTTTCTGCAGGGAAATTGTAGGAAAGTGCCACATCCGCGAAACGAGGGTGTGGACGTCGTCCGGCGCCGATGATTTTTGCCTGGATTTTGGGGGAGCGAGAAGCAACGTGTTGCCGCGGCCGTCCAGGAGCACCAGCGACGCCAGGGTGATCTCGACCGTGCTTCTTTTGCTGCGTTTTTCGGGGATTGCATCGGTCAGGCCCAGTTTGCGGGCTTCGCAAAATTCGGTTAAAGGGCAGAGCAGGCACTGCGGCGAACGGGGCGTGCACAGCGTTGCGCCCAATTCCATCATCGCCTGGTTCCAGTCGCCGGGGGATTTTTCATCCAACAGGCGGTCCGCGGCCAGCTGAAGTTTTTGCCAGGTTCCGTTCGCGCGGAGATCGCCGCGGGTGGCGGCAAGGCGGGCGACTACGCGGGCGACGTTTCCGTCAAGCACGGCAAGTTTTTTTTGATAGGCGATGCTGAGGATGGCGGCCGCGGTGTACGCGCCGATGCCGGGCAACGCCAGCGCTTCGGCAGGCTCGCTGGGGAAGATGCCATTGTGTTTTGTGAGGATTGCTTGCGCCGCCTTTTGCAGGTTGCGGGCGCGCGAATAGTAGCCGAGCCCGGACCACAAACGGAGAACTTCTTCCTGAGGAGCGCGGGCGAGAGTTTCGACATCGGGAAAGCGTTCCAGAAAACGTTCGTAATAGGGAATGGCGGCGGCTACGCGGGTCTGTTGCAGCATGATTTCGGAAAGCCAGATGCGGTAAGGATCGCGGGTGCGACGCCAGGGAAGGTCGCGTTGGAATTGAGTGAACCAGGCGAGAAGGTTTTTGCGGAAGCTGGAGAGGGGTTGGCCGGTGAGCATGTCGGGTCAAGTTTCGCATATTCCGCGTAGGGGTTGGCCTTCACAAGTTGCGAACAACTGCGCCAGTTGACATCCCGAACCCGCGTTTGAGGCGAGTGAGGGATTTGTTTTTGGCCTTGGCGAAAGGAAACAGCAGATTCCTCACCCCGTTCAAATGGCGAACGGGTTCGGAATGACAAGCCTGATGCTTTCGCGAGGGTTCAATTCGTGGCGCGGGTCGCAACAGCCCACGGCGAGTGATCAGACGGAGAGGTCGCTGGCGAAGACGATGTAGGAGGTGTTCCAGAGTTCGGCGGGAATGGAGCCGCGCGGTTGGGAGGTTACGATAATTTTGAAGGAGTTGGGGTCGGCGGCGAGTTGGATCAGCAAGTCGGGTCGCGAGTCAGGGGCTATCGGCTGGACGAGCGCCAGGTGGCGGAGGATGGCGAAAATATTTTCCGAAGCAGGAGCGGGGGGCGTGGAGGCTTCGGCGCTGCGAAATTCGAGCAGGGCGGAGCGTTCGTGAAAATTCCAGGCCAGGGCAGCGCAGAAAGTTACCGCGCGTTCGAAGCTTTCTCTTTCGGTGGATTGGGCGGCGGCAGCGGCCGCGGGGCTCTGCGGGTCGAACACGAGCAGAACGCGGCAATCATCTTCACGCGCGAATTCCCGCACCATCAGGGAGCCGAACCGCGCGGAGGCTTTCCAGTGGACGTGGCGGGCGCTGTCGTTCGGCAGATAGGCGCGCAGGGCATACAGGTCTTGCCCGCGGCCCTTGGCGTTGCTTTCCATCGCGCCCTGCAGGCCGGGCAGAACTTCGAGGAATTCGGAGGAGGCAGCGACGGCGGGGTAGACCAGCGCCTCTGTCGCAAGATCCAGGCGACGGGCTTTCTGCAGGAATCCGAAAGGGAAGCGAGTAACGATTTTAAAGGCTTCCTGGCGGTAGATGCCACGCTGAGGAAAGAGCAAGGGAACAGATTGCTTTACGGCCTGCTGGCGCGGGAGATAAGGAAAATAGACTGGAGTTTCCAACATTGCGGCGGCGGGCTGATTTTTTGTTTTGGCGGCTTCGACGCGGAGAGAGAACGAAGGAAGGGTCAGTTTTTCGTTGCGGAGTTCGACGGAAGCGCGGACAGATTGCCCGGCAAAAATATGTTCGGGGAGATGGAGTTTGAGTTCCACGCCGGCAAGGGTGATGGACGACAAGATGCCGGACATCAGGATGCTGGCGATGAGACTGGCGAGAATCAGGAAGAGGAGATTGTTGCCGGTGTTGATGGCGGCCATGGCGACGAGCACGATTCCGAGGATGTAGATCCAGCCATCGCGGGTGATGCGGTATTCCATGCGGTAGCCGATCCAGCGGAGCGGTGTGCGTTTGGCGAGGGTGGGCACCAGCGTTACGGCAACCCATCCCGCGACGACCAAAGCGGTGAGGGCAGAAGCGCTGGCGAGAAGGAGATTGCCGAGTTGGGCGGCGGCGCCGGAATACAGCGCCAGGATCAAGGCAATGGTGAGGGCCACCATGGAAAGCAAGAAGGCGCGCACGGCGGGGCGATCGGATTTGGCGAAGAGAGCGTTGAGTGCCGAAGTTAGCGAGGACATTTCCGTAATCCTGAGTACCAGCCGCCGCCGGACGGCGCGGAAAATTTAGAGCGGTACGCGCACCGATTCGACGATTTCACGGAGCACATTTTCGGTGGTTTCGGATTTCTTTTGCAGCGAAGCGTGGCGCGCGCTGGCAACGACGCGGTGAGAAAAGACGGCGACGGCCAATTGCTTGAAATCGTCGGGGAGGCAGAAATCGCGGCCTTCGAGGAATGCGCGAGCCTGGGCCGCGCGCTGCAGCATCAAGGTGCCGCGGGGGCTGACGCCCAAAGCGAGCTGGTCGGACTTGCGCGTGCGGTTGACGATCTCCAGGGCGTAGTCGTGAAGGCTGGAATCGACTTTGATCCGGGTGACGGCCTGCTGCATGTTCAAGACGTCGGCGACGTCGGC
>DATLVJ010000371.1:0-15778 GCA_035577585.1 Candidatus Limnocylindrales bacterium | reverse complement strand
GGTATCAGTCGTCCAGGATATTAACTCTGACCGGAACCGCAATTGCCTATCTACCTCGGGAGTGGACGCTATCGCTGGGAGCAACGGGTGCGCGCAGTGTTTTCTCAGGGACGCAGCCCGAATGGCGCCCATCAGGGATCGTGCGCCTCGGGTTTCCACTGGCAAACTGGGGTTCACAACGGCTCTCTGGAAACCTGTTTTATGCGGCTGGCACGGAAGACTTCGGGCAGGTCGATCAGATTGGGCGCTTTTCTTCGCAAACCTACGGTGGAGGTTTCCGGATCCAGCTCACCGCTCGGCAGGATCTCGCGGGCTACGGCTCGTATCAAAAGCGCACCCAAGACAGAACGGACACATCCTTCGGACTAAATTATGGCATCCATTTTTGAAAAATTGTGGCGGCTGGGCCCGTCAGCTTTCGTGCTGAAGGCCATTATCGCAGCCCTTGTGGCCAATGGACTTCTGCTCGCGTTCATTCTTCTACGGCGTACCTACCGGAAGTGGTATTTCGCGAAGCGCGATGCGCGTGTCTACGAATTGCGTCAAAAATGGGATGCGCTCGTTTCAGGCGAGATTCCATTCGAGACCTGGCGAAGGAAACCTTTCGACCGCCGAATCGTCGAGGCAATCGCTCTCGACGCATTTGAAGCCGCCGGGCCAGAGCAATCGGCCCGATTGCTGAGATTTCTGCGGACGAGCGGACTGATCGAAAAACGCATCTTTGAAGCCCGGCATCTCAAGGGCTGGCGTAGGATGCGGTCCCTGGTCGCACTGGGTCGTACACGCGCACCGGAAGGTATCCCCGCTTTGGCGGAAGGCTTACGCGATCGCGATCTAGAGACGCGCCTAGCCGCACTGCGAGGATTGGGAAGGATGGCCTGTCCCCAGGCTGCCGAGGAGATTCTGGCTTGGTTGGGAGAGAAGGGGCTGACCGTCCCAGACCTGCCCTTGCAAGGTGCGCTCGTCCAGTGCTGTGCGGAGCGCCCCCAGTTGCTGCTTCCCTATATAAAAAATGCGGACAGTCACCTGCGCGAAGTGCTGGGGCGGGTGCTCGGCGAGGTAGCGACTCCCTCATTGGGTCTGGACCTGTTGCAATTCGTGGGCGATGACCTCGATGAATTGCGAGCGGCGGCGGCGCGAGCCATGTCGCAGACACATTCGGCATTCGCCCCCGAAGTCCTGAGTGAGCTCGCAGCCGACCCTGTTTGGTTCGTGCGCTTGCGAGCGATCGTTAGCCTCGGCAAGTTGTCCGATTGCCGCACGATTCCGACGCTGCTTGGAGGACTCACGGATTCGAACCGCTTGGTACGGTGGCGCGCGGCGGAAGCGCTCGTGGGATTGAAGACAGAGATGGTTCCAATATTCGAAAAGGTGGTGGCGGCGCGAGACCGCTATGGCCTCCACGCCTACCTGACCGCGCTCGAGAATGCTGGCCAGCGAGGGCAGCTGGAGGTTGAACTCAAAGCAAACACCGGGGCAATTGAAGATGTGAAGAGGCGCCTGCAGAATGTGCTTCAGACGGGAACACTGCCGGCAGAAGAATCCGCAACCGCGGTAAGCCTCCCAAACAGCGCGGTGGAACTCAGATGATTTGGTTTCTAGATATTTCCAACCATGCGTTGTTCTGGTATTACCTGGCCAGCAATCTCGCCTATCTGACGATGTTGATCGTGGCGCTGAAAACGAGTTTGGCCCATCAACGGAGACTCGAAAGCCATCGGCTGAACTGGATTAAGGAAACTCCGCTGGCTCCCCCAATCACAATCATTGTGCCTGCCCATAATGAAGAAGGTTCCATCCGTGTGGCAGTGCGAAACCTGCTGCAGCTCGACTATCCGCAACTCGAGGTGATCGTCGTCAACGATGGATCAGATGACCGAACTCTCGATGAAATGCGAGAGGAGTTTCTCCTGAGACTCGTCCGGGCTGTCTACGTCGCGGAAGCGAAGAGTGCGCCTGTTCGAGGTCTGTACCGGAGCGAGCTGAACGCCAGCCTGCTGGTCGTTGACAAAGAACCGGGTGGGAGCAAGGCGGATGCCGTAAATGCAGGTCTGAACGCGGCAACCTCGCCTTATGTCTGTGTGGTTGATGCCGACTCCATCCTTGAACGAGACGCGCTCCTTCGAATCATGATGCCTATCCTGGAAGATCCAAAGCGCGTAGTGGCGGTGGGTGGAATCATCCGCGTGTTGAACGGATCGGAGATCGCAGAAGGACAATTGCGGCGCGCCCGCCTCCCGAGCAAGAGCATTGAAGTAATCCAAGTGGTTGAGTATCTTCGCGCGTTCTTGATTGGGCGAGAAGCGTGGGGTCAAGGAAACATGCTGATGATTATATCAGGCGCGTTCGGCGTGTTTCGCACGGACCTGGTGCGTGCTGTAGGAGGCTATCGACCGACGGCAATTGGGGAGGATTTCGATCTGGTGGCACGTTTGCACCGCCATCTGCGCCAGCAGCAGATGGACTATCATATCCAGTTCGTCCCGGATCCCATGTGTTGGACGGAAGTCCCCTCTGACTTAAGGTCCCTGGGAAGGCAGCGAGCGCGCTGGCAAAAAGGATTGTTGGATGTGTTGTGGCCCAGCCGGGACATGCTCTTCAGAAGGCGTTACGGCAGGATCGGTTATCTGGCGCTTCCTTACCTGTGGATATTTGAGCTATTAGCGCCGGTAATTGAGGTCGGAGGAATTGTGACTATTGTGCTTGCCGCATGTTTGGGCGTGCTGAGCCACGAATTCTTCGTACAATTCCTGCTTTTCGGGTACGCGTTTGCGACGATGATTTCAATCGGTTCGGTCTTGCAAGAGGAAATTACTTACAAACGATACAACGACTGGCAGGATGTAGCCCGCCTCGTAAGTTACTGTTTTCTGGAACATTTTCCCTACCGTCAACTGCACATGATCTGGCGGCTGCAGGGCCTCTGGCAGTACCTGCGCGGCGACAATGTTTGGAGGCCCCTTACGCGCAAGGGTCTCGCGTCCGCTCATACCCGATAGATTTTCTGCACTCTTCCTCACCAGCGGCCCGCGAATTCCGGCTGTGCGGCTGTTTCAGGCATTTGAGCGCGGCTCGTTGAATCTGACGCTAGAACGCTCCGCTCACGCTTAAGCACTACTCCGGCCAACTTTCAAGCCACGGTATCAACGGACCACATCTTGGCGTTCTTTGCTCCTCGCCCGGCTGGGTTCAATCTCCAACCGAACGGATCGCCCTGCCGTCGAGAGTTCTGAACTTGACAGTCCTGGCAGATCGTTGATTACTCCTCGCCTCGTGACTCTTGAATCCAGGCGTTCGCTAAATGAAGAGCTGACAAACCGGTTCTCGCGATGGCTTGGGGTGCGAGGTTACTCGAGCTGTGTCCTCTACAGCTATCCGCGCACTGTGCGCCAGTTTACGAAATTCATGCGCCAAACAAATATCCTGATGGTGACCCATTTCGTTCAGGAGTTTTTTGGCTGAATCGGCCGCCCTGGGCAAGACTCCAAAGGGGATTCGTGACCAACTTTACGCTTTACGGGTTTTCTTTGATTTTCTAAACCTTGGTGGGTTGATCAAGTGGGTGCCACCGCGCCAAGTCAAAATGCGGCCGCTAAAGCGGCACATCCCGAAGGTGTTGACGGAAGCCCAACTTCGCAGAGTTTTCGTGGCGGCCAATACGAAATGTGAGCGAGCGTTGGTGGTAGTGCGATATGGCACGGGTTGTCGGACAGGTGAATTGCAAACGATGCGAATCGAAAATATAGACTTCAACCAGCGAAGAATTCGCGTGGTCGGGAAGAGTGGGATTCGCGTACTTTTGTTCACCGCGACTGTCGCTAGAGCTCTCCGAACCTACCTGGGTGCCAGAGGGACCGGGTATGTATTCGTTGACCAAAAGCCACTACAGAGAATCCGGCCTCAAAGGTCTCCCAATGGCGAGTGGCACTGCCACTGGAAGACCTATGATGAGAAAGGCCGCCACGTGTTAACCAAGAGCGGCTTTATTGCTGCCAGAGAGAACTTCAGCTACGGCGACGCCCTGACCCATTTTTCAAGACTGGCCAAGCATGATCGCTTGCTGCGCCCCCTCGGGTTGCGCCCGCTGAGTCATTCAGCGATTCAACTAGCCGTACAGAAGATTGGGTTGCGGGCTGGACTTAGAATAAATCCGTACTCGTTTCGACATACGTTTGCCACCCACCTTCTCGACCACGGAGCTGATCTGCGGGTCATTCAGGAACTGCTCGGGCGTAATTCGATTCGAAACACTCAAGTTTACGCCCACGTGAGTAAGAAACAGCTTCGACGCGCTTTTGATCAATGCCACCCCCGCAGATGATGGTGCCCCCTCTCCCGGAGGTGCGGAATGCCCAAAGCAAACATGAACAAGACTAGAAAATTGAGATTCTTTCCGCCTTGGTTCTTGACGAAAGCAACCATGAAGAGAATTGAGGCCTTGCTTCCTTATTACTATCACAAACGATTTCGATTCTATTTCGATGCCTACGGATGCGTGCGTTGCGGCAGAAAGGATGTCCCTTACAGTTGCAGCGGGCTTTGCATTCCGGGCCAGGGCTTCATAAATCATCGCCTAGAGCGATCCGACAGGGCGATGAAGCGGCAATATGGAGCACACCCGGATCCCATTTCAGCCCGTTTCTTGAAGCGCAGGCTAAGTGCGCAGGAATTGTTAAAGGATCTAAAAAAGGCTGGCCGAACGGATTAAGCTATGTCTTCTTGATTCTTTTCCGCCGCACCACCGTTTTGGTTATGGCAAGCAAAAGATTTCTCTCTGGGTCCGTCATTTGGCTGACAGCCCGACGCATCCGTTCAAAGGCCCGAACGCCGCTCCCGCGGGATGCCCAATCGCTTGCCCCATTCTGCGATACCTTCTTGGGCGGTGGAAGCTCTTGTCCTTCATAGAACATCTGGTATAGCTGCACTTCCAAAGCTCGTGCGAACTTTTCCAGAGTTTCGAGTGAGGGTACCGTGTGCCCATTTTCGACTCGAGAGACGTAGCAGCGCAGCAACCCCGTGCGCTCTTCAATGTCCCCTTGGGATAGGTTCTTGCTTTCCCTTAGTTGCCGAATACGCTCACATATATGCATCCGCATCCCTCCCCCACTTGTATCCATGTCGGTTACTAGAATTTTCGATTATCCGTAACGATAGCATATCGTACCTGTTCTGTATACTATTTTGCTCCGATTTGCACAGCTGGTGGGATTGACACTCTTTTAGAGTCGGTAAGAGTCTTATGCAAGAAATAAAGAAAAATCCGTTTTTTGACCTGGGCCAACTCGTCGCCACCCCGGGCGCGCTGACCGCTCATAAAAAAACCGAACAGAACCCGATGGAGTTTCGGTCGCGCCATATCACGGGCGATTGGGGCGAAGTCCCCGAAGAAGACAAGAAGGAAAACCTCTTCAGCCTGGACCAAGGCTTCCGGCTCCTGAGCGCCTACCGCACAACCGCGGGTGACCGCATTTGGGTAATTACTAAAGCCGATCGAAGTCTGACCACAATTCTCTTACAGGAGGAGTACTGGCATGCTGGTCGTCGAGAAAATACTGTGTGAGACAATACTCCAAGCGACGGCAGTGAATTTCGCAACTGCGTCACCGGCTTCAATCGAGACTTCGCGCGCTTTTTACTTGCGTGCGAAGGGCGCACCTGCACCAACAACGACCAGTCTTCCAGCAATTGTCAAGGAATCGGCTTCCCTTTTGCATCGAGGCCAGCCACTTTCCGCTTGAGTTGCTGGGTGGTCCCATAAACAACGAACTTGGGCCGCTTATACGGCTTTTTAGGTTCCGTCTTTAGCAATCTAGCCATAGCAAACGTCTGCCTTAAATGTATACCGAACTTGTAGCCTGGACTGCAAATGAAAGAACGATACGGGACCGGGAGTCATAGGCAGTTGTTGTTGATTGATGGTGTTTCGGCGCCAAGCATTTTACCGATCAGTGGTGTTAACTTGTGGGAAGTTGCCGCTAGAGTGGGCATTCATTCTGTCTCCTCGCTGTACTTTCGCGAGACTACCCCGGCATAGGACAAAGCCTGCTTCCACGTTGAAAAGCGTTGAGGAAATTCCGCTGCCAGTCGGTGCGCAATCCCTTCGATCGAAGCTCTCCCGTCCATCAGCTCAAAAGTTCTGCGTTGCACGCGACCCTCCTCGGAAAGATGTGGCACATAATCTGCCGCCTGTCTCTGCAGCTTTGCGACGGACAACACTTCGCCCATCAACTGGGCTTGCTCAAAATGGACCGGGGCATCACCCGATCCCGCTAGCGGTTCGATGTGCGAGGTCCATCGATAAACGTATTCGTCTTCGATCAATCGCGCATCGAGGCTTACAGTTACAGTTTGGGACGGCGCCAGGGACACCGGCCGTGTCCACGGGAGGAACAGTGAGCCATAAATTGTCTCGGACTCGGAGGGGGCGCAGGAAAAACTGCAACCCTCGGCCAAATCCGCATCAAACCAGACCTGAATCCCGTGCCCTGTTCCGGCTCGTTCGACTTTCCAGTGCAGATCGCCCTGCGCATTATGTTTTTCGACGCTGTAGTAGTCCAGCGTGACCCAAAGTCCAGGCGCGGTTAATAATTGCCCTTGGTTCTTATGTACCCTTTTAATGTTGTTAGCGGCCAGCCGCCGGGCCGCGCTCAGATCTTGACCGAACGCATTGTACTCCCAGGGGTTCACTAAATCGTTGTAGAGTTTCGGGACTTCAACGATCGCGGCCCACAGCGTATCCTTTCGCGGTATCAGGGCGCCGCCGGGCGCAAGAAACCGGCGTCGTGCATCTACGATTTCCGGAATGTGACGTCCGAAAAGTGGAAGGACACCGCGGAGATCGGAAAGTATGACGTCGGCCCGTTCGGGAAGCGTGACCCGGCTGGAGACTTCTTCGAAGAATACAATTTTGTCGTCGCAGCCGTTGGCTGCCGCAATTTCACGCGCCACTTGAATGATTTCACTAGGCTCGATCGCATAGACTCGGTTAGCGCCAAGCTGGCACGCCAAAACTGCGAAAATACCGGGCCCCGTGCCGATTTCCACAACGATGGCCCCCTGGCGAACGGTTTTGCGCAGAGCTTGGGTGTAGGCATCCACACGCACCCGATCCGCGACCATGACTCCATAGCCTTCTAAGCTATACATAGGATTAGTCTCGCCTCGACGCAGCACTCGACTTGGGTATCATCACCTGTCTCGCATCGCTGGCGATGGTCTCGCAGAGGTCAAAAACTGCAAAGGATTCTCCCTGGGGACGCACAGTGCGCATAGGGACGTCAGTTACTACCCGGCTGAGCAAATCGAACTCACGTGAGCGCATGCTGCGGTCGAGAAGATAGTTCACGTAGGTATTGGCGACGAGCCTAACGAAAGCCTCTCTTCCCGCAATCGCCCCCACGACCGGAGCGGTCAAATATCTGTCTCGTGGACAGAGGAAGTAAATTGCCGCCAGGGGCAACGGCTTTGAGGCGAACCCAAAACCATTCTCGCCAAGGGCCAGGTATCTTTTGTCCCAAGTTGGGGTGATGCGCGGCAAGCCTTTCTCGGACCCAAACAAAGCACGGGCGGAGTCAGACCACAAATTCACCCGAGGATAAGCGGGCGGAACTAAAAAGTCTTCTCCCTCTTCTATCAGTGCTACCACGTCATCAGAAATTACCGGAAAGCCGCGACACGCAAAAGCGGCAGCTGTGGTGGACTTGCCGGCACCCGCAGGGCCGACGAGCGCAATCGAGTGCTCACCGACAGCTATGGCGCTCGCGTGCAGGCAAGTCACTCCGCGCAGGCGCAAAACGAATCCGATTACAGGCCCAAGCAAATAGGTGCAGGCGTCTTCAAGGCTGTAGTTCTTAGGCCAGTCGCCCCAAACCTCGCGGCCTAAACGGTCGACCGCGAATCGCACATGATCACTATACAAAAAGCCGAAGTAATCCCCGCCGGGAAACATGACCACCCGCAAGCTGGGCGCGCCGCGCGTAGCGTCTAGCGCGCTCGTATAGAGAACTTCGGCGGTCGCTGGAAGAGTTTCTGGCAAACTTGCCCAATCCTTCAAGCGTATCCGCACATCGTACACGTCTGAATCCGGTTGCAGGGGAAGGCCAGGGAGCGCTATGTTGGCCGCGACTCGCAAACCGTAGACCAAATGCGAAACGAACATAGCTTCCACGGAAATGATTCTTACTGGGTCTTAAATTGCACGCCGAGTACTACTTTGCCGTCGAAGTTTCCGGTGACAGCAACATTTGAGTTTGTCATCGCTCGGATGTTGCCGTAGACCTTGGGCACCGGCTTCTTGTAAGGCTTCTTCACAGGAGCTTGCCAATTCGCTTTCAAGTTATTACTCCTTTGTCACTTATAGCGAATCTGCTACGCAATCGCAACCAGTAATTCAGACTGAGCGGCCGAAGGTGACTCCACGCAATCCACGCGTCCTTTTCTCTAAACACCTTGGGAATCAGACGCCTTTCCACATAATGGCCCAACTCAGGGACACTTTCAAACGAATCGACCCAGGCCGACTCCGGTTGCTGGAGAACTGCAACCAGCGGGTCCGCAAGGAGGGGGGACTTGCGTCGCAAGCGCACTACATCAGGTAGGATACCCCGAGCAGCCTCGCGCAGCAACTCCTTGTCGGAACACCACGGTAGCGCAGGCAAAGCCAGTAGAAAGTCCAACAATCGCAGATCAAAAAAGGGGTGGCGAACCTCCATGGGAACATGCGTGAACCCAGAATCAAACCCTTCAAACAGTCTTGGCCATAGGGGGTCGACGATGGCTCTATAGGAGACCGGGCGGACCGCTCTATTCGGGGTGGAGGCTCGATTTAGGGTGTCCCACCGCTCGCGTAGACCAAATCGCCTCTCTAGGTCCGGGTTCAGCCATACCGGGTAGTGCGGTACCTGACTCTTGGGACCAAACCTTCGCCTCCAACGCGTGCGAAGGTACAGCCGAGAAAACCTTCCTTCAGCTGCCAGATATCGGATGGCTTCAATCAACGCACGTCCCAACTGCCCCTTCTTGAGTAAATGCGAAAAATGAACTGAAAGCAAACAGGAGAGGGCGGGGTCGGCACCATAGCCAGTCAGGGCCACACTGTTCCGAGCAGCAGCCTCGCGCATTTGCCCAAGTCCCCCGTCCGACCCGGGTAAATGCACCGGCTCGGGCCAGTGATGATGTTCCCGATTCTTCGATAGCTTCATCTCATTCGCGTGAAACTCGATGGGGATCTTCAGCGCTTTTGCTACCAGCATGGCATAACGGCGCTCTTCGTGTGGAATCAAACTGTCAAAAACTTCTGTGTAGGCGAAAACACCCTCAGGGAGCCCGAGTGTCCTCTGGGCACTAGCCGCTACGGTGGAAGAATCGAGTCCGCCGGTCATGAAGACTGCGACACTGTCTGTTCGCAACCGGTCAGCAACTGCGCGATCAAGCAATTCCCGGAATTGCTCGACGCACTCCCTCGGTCGCCTTTGATAGATCGGGGCGCTCACTGGAAGCACCCAGTAGCGGCGAGCCGAGACATTACTTCGCCTGCACTCGAGGGTATGCGCTGGCCGCAGCCTTTGGATATCTACAAACGACGTAGCTCCGGGTTCCCGGATCATGTCAAAGAGGAGAAAATCGGCAATCGCGAGATCATTCAATCGTTCGGAGATAGCGGGATGACGGCGGACACAATCGAGTGAGTTGCTGAAAACTAGGAGACTGCCAACGTTAGCGTAGTAGAAGGGTTTTATTCCCAAATGATCTCGCGCACAAAATAGTTGCTCCTTGACGGCGTCCCAAATCGCGAAGGAGAAATCACCACGCAACTGCTCAACGCACGCGGAACCCCATTTCGCGTATGCTCGGAGAATGAGTTCAGAGTCCGGAACAGATTGACCGTAGTCGGTTGCCAAACGCCCGAGCTTCCCGATCAGTTCGGTGCGGCAATCAAGCCTTACATCCGCCGTAATCCAATATCGACCGTCCAAAGTGGCAGGCTGGGACCCCTGAAAGGAGTCGCCCTTCACCCGTAACAGGGCATGACCCAGCCCAATCGAGGTTCCCACCCAGGAGCTTCGTCCATCCGGACCACGGTAGGCGAGGAAATCTACGAGCGACCGTAACAATGCTCGTTCGATGTGTGCGCCGTCCCGGTGAAAAATGCCTACAATTCCGCTCAACTAACACCCTGCTGCTAAGAAGGTCATGCTTCCTTTGGCCTTTGTCACAGGTCCCGTGCTTGCACGCCGCCGTGCTGCCACCTCGACTCAACCGTTAAAGCTTTCTGTTTCTCGCAATAAAAAGGTTCGCCGCTGGGCTGGGCTCCCGTTCATTTCCGCAAGTGTTCCTATGCGTTAACTTTGAGGAGTTAAATCCAGATCCACTGCACGGATGCGGAGCAAGCCCCTATCCACAAACCACACGATAAGCTCTGAAAGATCCTGACGAAGCACGTCCGGCTCGACGCAAAATTCGCCTAGCAATTGCGAGTATGCACCGCCGATGTCAGACGCCTCCGCGAGCACTTGCCAAATCCGGGTACCCGTCTCATCCAGTCCGTAATACATTTCTTCTTCCAGATCGAGCAGCACGGACTCCCCTGTGAGAATGCGCGTCAACACATGCGTCGGCACTTCCACACGATCCGAGAAAGAAATCATAATCGCGGCCTCTCACCCGTCACACACATTCGTCACTTCGAGACTGAGTGGGATTATCAGTTCGAGTTCAAATATTCTATCTGGGAACGAAACCGCCCGCCACTCCGACTTGAGTGCTCGCGTCTTCTCTCGTTTGGCACTCACTGCTGGGTTTTTGAATACAGGAGTACTCCGTCTCTCAGATCCGACGCCCTTTTTTTGTTCGCTCCGACCAGTCATTGTTGCCTCGTAGAAGCCTCGCAGGCGACGAAGGGATTCAGTGGCGGTCCTCTGACCCAGGGTTGATCCGTGAGGTAACTGGTACGCACTGAGTGTACAAACCAGCGTGAGCCTATGAAACTGCGCGTTGCGTTTTTGGAAGCGCCGAGCGAAGAATCGCGTACACTACTGCTACATCTCTAGGGCGAGGCGTTCGCAGTGCTTGATCAATCCGACGTGGCGTCGTTTCAGGACGGATGGCCGGCATTGCTCGAGTGCGCTTCACCACTATGCAACCCGCTCCGACTCGCCGAATTGCTGCGCGGCGTGAATTGGCGCCAGCTTTTCGCCCGCGCAGAACAACATGGAGTCCTTGGACAGCTCGCCTTACGCCTGGGTGTGGTTGCTGAGAGTGCTCTCCCATCGGAGGCAAAGCAAGCACTTCTCGAACTCCATCGCGCGCAGGTTTTCTCCACGCTGAAGTTGACTGCAGCCTTGTTTCACGTTCTGGAGCTCTTTGCGGCCAAGGACATTCCGGGGCTAGTCGTCAAAGGGCCAGTACTGGCCATACACGCCTACGGCGATCCTGCCATGCGCAGCTATGGCGATTTGGATCTTCTCGTCCGTCAATCCGATATCAGGCGTGCCACAGAATCGTTACGGGCCGCCGGTTACCTGGCGTCTATTCCCCTTAGTGCCATCGACGGCGACAGAATTCCCGGACAGTATCTTTTCTCAAAACCAGACGACCACCTGATTGTCGAGCTGCACAATGATTTCACGCTGCGCTATTTCCCTCGACGCCTGCCCATCGAGGACCTTTTTGACAGGCGAGTTCTCGTGCAGCTGGACGCCTACAAGGCTCCGGCCTTGGCTGTGGAAGACGAGTTGGTTTACGTCTGCGTTCACGGGGCAACACATCTTTGGGATCGCCTGAGGTGGATTGCTGACATAGCGGCACTGGTCACTCGACAGACGGATATCGATTGGCACCGGGTTAGGGAGACGGCAACCAAGGTGGGGGCGGAGCGTATTTTGCATGCCGGCTTGCAGCTCGCCTCAGATCTGCTGCACGCCCGTCTGCCTAATCCAGTGCTCGCCGCCATGCAGCGTGATGCGGGCGCTGCCAAGTTGGCCGCGTGCGCTCGGACCTGGCTGACAGCTGTAGGTGATGCATCTCCTACTCTCCTCGACCGTACCGTTTTCCGTCTGCGCATGCCTGGCGACGCGTTACGTGCTCCGGCCTATTTGCTCCGACTTTCTCTTTCGCCTACGGAAGAAGATTGGAAACAAGGCCACCTGGAGAGTCGGCACGGTTTCTTCGATGCGCTAGGCCGCCCATTCCGTCTTGCCCGCAAATATGGCCGCAGGCGCAACTCCTGAATGTAAGTCATTGATTACTTCGTTCGCTTGATAAGGGCAGGACACCATCGAACGGCAAAATCCTTCCAAAAATGGGCATTCGACTGTCTGTCTAAGGCGGGTAATCCGCGCATAACTGCTTTATTTTCAACGCGAGAAAGTGGCGTTTCATTTGCACTATAAGGGCTTAGTCCCAGCAATCTATGAGGTGGAAATTTATGAACCAGTTGGTATTCCGGGGGCTCATTACGGCCTTCCTGCTCGTTGTTTTGCTTTGTATGCCGTCAATCGCCTCCGCCGACGGGATAACCTGGACCTTGAGTGATGTCACCTTTGACGATGGCGGCGGCGCTTCGGGTTCGTTCGTCTACGATGCACTAACGAACACTTATAGCTCCATCCATATGACTACCACGTCGGGAACAGCATTCGCAGGCACCACATACAATGCACTTAGCAGCCTGTTCGGTTCCACCAGCACGGGCATGCTGCTTGGGGCCAGCGGTGATCTTACAAACACCGACGTATTGCTTCTGCTGTTTAGTGCTGCACTGACAAATTCAGGTGGCACTGTTGTACTCCTCAGCGTTCGCGAGGGTACCTGTGACAACACAGACTGCAGCCTGTCCACCCTAGACCGGTCCACAACAGCAGGTGAAGTGGTCGGAACCGTCGCAACCCCGGAACCGTCAGCCCTTTCTCTTCTGACCGTGGCGCTTATTGCCTTGATGGTGGTTGCAACAATACGCAAATCGTCGTACGCCTAGTTCGAAAGCTTTGTTCGGCCGGAGATTTGGGGCCGCTTTTCCGAGGAGGAGAAGTGGCCTTTGTTGTGTGCAGCGGCAGATTCGGTCGCCTTGTGGACGTACTCCTAGACTTTACTTCCATCAATTCAATTGGCGTGAGGATTTCGCACCGTCAAAGAAACGAGGTAGCGCCGCTGCCCTTCTTCAATTGGAACCCTTTGCCTGTTTCTCGACTGATCTGCGAACGCCTTCGGCGTGCAGTTCGCCACGTTCGAGAAGTCCGAGTATCTGGTCCGCAGTCAGCGTAGAATCCTTGCCCACTGCGAAGATTATCTCCCCGTCGGCTGTTTGCATCGGGAAACCCACAGCCACTCCACGCCGCCGCAATAGCTTAACGGCCCGCACTATATCGTCCGCTCGCTCTGCGAAGCCGCCCGACACAAGCCCTCCAAAACAACATCATTGCGAAAACGGAACAGCCAGTCTAGGGTGCAAGGATGGTCTGCGAACTAGTTTCCCACAGCTTCTCCACCGGCATGAGCCGCTGCATACATTCCCGTCGGGGAAGAGGTCGCTGACTGCAACAGTAGCGGGGTCCGCACCTCTCCTTTCCCTGCCGCAACTCCCGCGTAATATCCGCACTGTTACTTAATTTTTCCGGTATCCTGAGAAGGATAAACTCTCGGCTACTTCCCCTGGTTGTTACTATGACATTCAAAAAATTGCGTCGAAGCGGACGTTTAATGAAATCCGTCCCAATCCTGCTGATCGGCAGCGATTGCGAAGGCCGCGTGTTTTCGGAAGAGACCCGCGCAGTGGTGCTGAGCCTGCACGGGGCGGGCGTTGTCTCCGCCTACAAACTGATTGCCGAGCAGGAACTGGTCCTCCGTTCAATCGAATCCAACCGGGAAGCGGAAATCCGGATAGTCGGCGAGATTGGGTCGCAAGACGGCCGGTATACCTACGGCGTCGCGTTTCTCGATGAGGATCTGGATTTCTGGCAGATGGATTTTCCCATGCCGCCTTCGCCGAAGGAGCGGCCACTGGAACTGGTTCTCGAATGCAATGGTTGTAATGCAACGGTGACGCTTCTGAACGGTGATTACGAGTTTGATGTGTGCGCCATTCACGGAGGACTGGTTCGCTACTGCCCCGAATGCGAATTCTCGACGGTTTGGAAGCGGCTGGACGGCGGCGGAGTACCCGGAGCGGTGGCGACACGATCGGTACGGGAGGCGAAGTCTGAGCCCGCGCCGCTGGAGTTTGGCGAAGAGGAATTGGCGGAAAGGACGGAGAAGCCTGGGGCGACCGAGATGCGCACCGCGACACCAGCGCTGCAGGAGCGGCGGCAACGGGTGAGAGCAAAGGTGAGCTATTTTGCATGCGTACGGAGCGAAGGGTTTGGGGACGATGTGGTGGCGTGCACGGATATGTCGCGCGGAGGGTTGGCATTCCGGACGAAGAACGCATATTTGATTTCGACGGTAGTGAAGATTGCGGTGCCGTTTTCGCCGGATTCGCCGAACGCGCCAGCGATTTACGTGGCGGCGCGGGTCATGAATATCACGGAACTCCCGGAATTGAAAATGTTCCGGTGCGGGATAGCGTTTTTGCCTATGCCGGGAACGCGGGCGCAGACCTGAAAGAAATCAGGCGGCTTGAGCGGCTTTTTTTGGTTTCGGCGGCATCGTAACTTTCTGCATGGATGGCAAGGACAGCGCCGACCGAGGCTTCCTGGGCCGCTCGCCTCCCCAAGCCGCACAAGGAAACAGGAATTACCTCAACGGCGTTGCCGCCAGTACGATAACCCCTTAGCCGTCTATATAGTTCCTGGACGCCAGAAAGGACGGCAGGTGTCCCTTCCAAATTGGTGTATTGGGGGGCCATGCCCCGGCTGTCTGTCCTGTTTACTGCTTGGTTCCTTAGCGCGAAATTGACGAAGGAAAACCGTACTGGTTTGGGATACTTGCGAATAGGCCACGTGAGGGGGTTTTCCTTGCCCGGGGCCGGACGGATTCTTTTCACTCTTGACAAAAATCGACGCTCTTAACCCCTGGTTCCCGTCGAGAGAATCGTTGAGGAGGCGATATGTCCGCTCGAGAAGCTCATCATCAAACCGTCCTCGTTGCCGATGACAACGAAGCGAACCGCGACCTGCTCTCCGCTCTACTGAGCGCAGAGGGCTATCAGGTCATATGCGCCGCAGACGGCCAGCAGGCGCTAGACCAGGTGGATAGCGACTCCATCGATCTCGCGCTGCTGGATGTGGTGATGCCCCGTCCAACCGGCTTTGAAGTATGTCAGTCGATCAAGTCCAAGCCGGAAACCCGATTGATCCCCGTCGTATTGCTTACCAGCCTGAACAGCGATTCGGACCGGATCCACGGGATCATGTGTGGAGCCGATGAATTCCTCAACAAGCCCGTGAATAAACACGAGCTGCTCGCTCGCGTGCATTCCCTTCTGCGCTTGAAGCAATTCACCGACGAATTGGATAACGCCGAGACCGTGCTGTTTAGTCTTGCGCTGGCCATCGAGGCGAAGGACCCCTATACCGAAGGGCATTGCGATCGCCTTTCGAAATATTCCGTCGCGTTGGCGGAAAACCTGGGTTTGCCGGACCAACTGCGCGTCGCTCTGCGACGAGGCGGCCTTATACACGATATCGGCAAGCTGGCCGTGCCGGAACACATACTGCTGAAACCAGGACCCCTGACTCCGGAAGAAAGAAAAATCATGGAACAGCATACCTTGGAGGGCGAGCGGATTTGCGCTCCGCTGAGATCTTTCCGTAACGTCTTGCCGATCATTCGCCACCACCACGAA
>DATLVJ010000370.1:0-4739 GCA_035577585.1 Candidatus Limnocylindrales bacterium | reverse complement strand
TCATGGCTCGCCTCAACGATTCCCTTCCCGCCGAAATCGAACGCCCCGAAATCATCGGCATCGTCGTCAATGAAAAAGGCCTCGAACGCGCTCTGAAAACGCCCGGCGTCACCACGATCGGCTATCCCTACTCCATCTCCGCTTATTTCCGCCGCGCCAACGCCAACATGTCCCGCGACGAATCGCGCAAACTTGCCGAAATCCTCCAGAAAGAAACCAAAGCCTCTAACCGCGGCCTCGTAATATATATTTCGATGGCCTTCGGCAATCCCTACGACGAACCCTGGGGCCCCGAAATCGTGCAAGACACCCTAGACTGGCTGAAAGACATCCGCATCACCACGGTCTCGCTCGCAGACACGGTCGGCACCGCCGCACCCGACCTGATCCACAGTCTCTATTCCCAAGTGAAGGATCACGTGGCAGGCGTCGAACTAGGTGTTCATCTTCACTCTCGCCCCGACACCGCCGAAGAAAAAATCAACGCCGCCTACGCCGCAGGCTGCCGCCGCTTCGACTCCGCCCTAACCGGCCTCGGTGGCTGCCCCTTCGCCGGTGACGCCCTAGTCGGCAACATCCCCACCGAATCCGTCCTCGCCGCCCTAACAAAACTAGGCGTCCACCACGAGTTCAGCTCCTCCAAAATCGCCAAATCCCTAGCCCTGACCAACGAAATCCGCGCAAAATACGCTCCTCACGAGTAGCGGCCACTTTCAAGTGGCCAAAACGTGGCACGGCGATTCCTCGCTGTGCTCTTCTCTGCGAGCTCTGTGTTCTACCTCTGTGCCCTCTCTGTTAAATCCTTCTCTTCTCCGTTTGCAATTTCCAACAAATTGGCAAACGATATACGCATCGAAGGGGTCCGCTCAATGCCCTATGAAACCTTGCTGCTCGAATCCACCGAACACATCGCCACCCTCACGCTAAACCGCCCCGACAAGCGCAACTCCATCAACACCCAGATGATCGCCGACTTGCAATCCGCCCTCGACGCCGTAGAAAAAACTCACGCCCGCGTCGTAATCCTCACCGGCGCCGGAAAATCCTTCTGCGCCGGTATGGACCTCTCTCTCCTCCAAGCCATCGCCACCCAATCCCCCTCCGAAAATCAGGAAGATTCCCGCCGCATGGCCAAAATGTTTCGCCGCATCTGGAGCTACTCCAAGCCCCTGATCGCCGCCGTCAACGGCCACGCCTTAGCCGGTGGCTGCGGCATCGCCACCCTTTGCGATTTCACCATCGCCGTTCCCGAAGCCAAATTCGGCTACACCGAAGTAAAGATCGGTTTCCTCCCCGCCATCGTCTCCGTTTTTCTGACCCGCCAGATCGGCGAAAAGCGCGCCCGCGATCTCTTGCTCACCGGCCGTTTGGTTGACGCTCCCGAAGCCAAAGAACTCGGCCTCGTCAACGAAATCGTCCCCGCCGAAAAATTGATGGTCCGTGTAAACGAACTCGCCGAAGTGCTGATCGCCGCAAGCCCCGTCAGCGTCACTCGCGCCAAGCGCCTGCTCGTCTCCGCAGCCGCCGCCAGCCTCGACGCCGACCTCGAACGCGCCGTTCTCGAAAACGCGCGCATGCGCTGCACCCCCGACTTCAAGGAAGGCATCGCCAGTTTCCTCGAAAAGCGCAAACCCATCTGGCAAGACGGCTCCGAAAAACCCTAGCCGACAGTCGACAGTCAACAGCCGACAGCCAAGAGTTGTTGCCGTTTCACCCGGCGGCATGCACTAGGTTTCTTTTTGGATTGTGACTCGTAGCCCGTGAAGCATTCGCAGAAGTTCCGCGACCTCTGCCAATTGTTTGCCGGCTACGGGTGGTGGAATTAATCCCAGATCGCGGCTTACCAAAATCAAATACTCTGTTTCGGCCAGCGACCCCTCAGCTATATTCAGGAAGTGCGCAAAATCCTTATGAGAAGCGCGCTTCGAGCCCTCTGCGATGTTTGTAGGTACGGATACGGCGGCGCGTCGCAACTGTGAGGTTAGCCCATACCGCTCGGCTGCCGGAAACACTTGCGTAGCCCGATAAACCTCCAGCACCAGTCGATGACTGCGCTCCCAAACCCGAAGTTTACTGTAGTGCTGCATGGTAACCGAAGCGTATCTTACGCACTTAGTAGTATCCTGACAATAGCTTTCGTTCTCCGCTCCTTTCTTCTCTTCAGCTGTAGACTGTAGACTGTCGACTGTTGACCCTTTTCCCCTTCTTCCCGACTTCATGCATACTAGAAAATCTACTATGCTCGAATATCACGATGTAACGATCCGTGTGCGCTACGCCGAAACCGACCAGATGGGCGTCGTCTATCACTCAAACTACCTGATCTGGTTCGAAGTCGGCCGCGTCGAACTCATGCGCGCCCTCGGCTTCGATTACAAGCTCATGGAAATTGAAGACGACACTTTCATCGTGGTCGCCGACGTCCACTGCCGCTATCACCATCCCGCCCGCTACGACGAACTCCTCACCGTCCGCACCCGCATCCTCGAAGCAAAAAACCGCACCCTGAAATTCGGCTACGAACTCCTGCGCCAAAGCGACAACAAGCTCCTGGCCACTGGCCACACCATTCACGTCGCCTGCAACCGCGCCGGGCACGTGAAGCACTTCCCAGACAAGTACAAGCAGGCATTCCTCAAACTTGTTGTGCCAAGCGCATCGAGGAGTCAGGCATGAGCGTCGTCCTCACAGGCAATGACCTGACATTCGACCAGCTTTACGCGGTGGCGTTGCGCAACGAAGCGGTTTCCCTCTCACCCGCCGCAGTAACCCGCATGAAAGCTTCCCGCGCCGTCGTCGACCGCCTCGTCGCCGCCAACCAAACCGCCTACGGCATCAACACCGGCTTCGGCAAACTCGCCTCCGTCCGCATCTCCACCGAACAAGTCCGCCAACTCCAAATCAATCTCGTTCGCTCACACGTTTGCGGCGTCGGTACGCCGCTCTCCACACCCGAAGTTCGCGCGATGATGCTTCTCCGCGCCAATGCCCTCGCCAAAGGTTTAAGCGGCGTACGCCCTGTGGTTGTGGAAACACTCTGCGCCATGCTCAACGCCGGCGTGCATCCCGTGATTCCCTCGCAGGGTTCAGTAGGAGCCTCCGGCGACCTCGCGCCGCTCGCGCACCTCGCCCAAGTGGTCATCGGTGAAGGCGAAGCCCATCTCAAGCACGAAAGACTCTCCGGCGGCGAAGCACTAAAGCGCTCCGGGATCGTTCCTGTAGCCCTGGAAGCAAAAGAAGGTTTGTCTCTCCTGAACGGCACGCAAGGCATGCTCGCCCTGCTGAGCCTCGCATTACTCGAAGCCGACACCCTGGCAGATTCCGCCGACGTCGCCGCCTCTCTCTCCCTCGACGCCCTGCGCGGCAGCCCTGGCGCCTTCGACGCTCGCATCATGCACGCCCGGGCCTACGCTGGCGCCGGTAAAACCGCCCGCAACCTCGCCCACCTTAACGAAGGCAGCCAGATCCGCGAATCCCACCGCGCCCCCGACAAAGACACCCGCGTACAAGACGCCTACAGCCTCCGCTGCACGCCGCAAGTCCACGGCGCCGTCCGCGACTCTCTAGTGCAAGCCCGCGAAATGGCACTCGTCGAACTCAACAGCGCGACCGACAACCCATTGGTGTTCGTGAAATCAAACGGGGACGGCGACATCGTCAGCGGGGGCAACTTCCACGGCCAGCCGTTAGCCATGGCTGCCGATCAAGTCGCCATCGCCATCGCCACTCTCGGCGGTATCGCCGAACGCCGCATCGAGCAGATGACCAACCCGCTCACCAGCATGCTGCCGGCTTTCCTGACGCCAGATCCCGGCCTCAACTCCGGCTTCATGATCGCGCAAGTAACCGCCGCCGCGCTCACCAGCGAGAATCGCGCACTAGCCACTCCGCATTCTGTCGATTCGATTTCCACTTCAGGTAATCAAGAGGACTACGTCAGCATGGGCATGAGCGGCGCTCGCCGCCTCGAACGCATGCTCCACAATCTCCGCCACATCGTCGCCATCGAACTTCTCTGCGCCTGCCAGGGCATCGACCTTCTCGCCCCGCTCCAAACCGGCACCCTCGCCCAAAAAGCCTACGGCGCCGTCCGTGCCGCCTCTCCCAAAGTCACCGCCGATCGGCCACTAGCCCCCGACATCAACGCCGTCGCCACCCTAGTCGCCCAAGGCGCCATCGCCAAAATCCTGCATTAGCCATTCCGTCGACACTACTTTGTCAAGCCATTCTCGTCATACAAAAACTCCGCATGATCGATGAGCGGGCCTTTTATCGACTTCCTAATACGTCTGCCGATGGCCAGCATTTCTTTCACGGTCAACCTTTTCTTTGTGCCGGTCAATTTCCGAGAGTTCTTCGTACTCTTTCCTTTAGCCATCTGCCCCTCTTCTCTGCGAAAATCTCCGCGTCCTTTGCGTCTCTGCGTTAGGATTTCTTTCTTACATGCCACCCTTACGCCAACGCTTCCAGAAAGTACGTGAACATCCGCCACCCCGCAATGTAGCTGAACGGCGCCAACTCCAGCGAATAATGCCCCACAGGCAGCTCCAGTGTCCGCGGCTCTGCTCCGCTCTTTCGCAGCGCCCCCAGCATCTCGTGCGTCAATTCCGGCAAAAACGTCGGGTCGTATTTCCCGTACACCATAAACGTATTCCGGTCCGCCCCCATTCCCCGCTCCACATACGGCATCGGACTCACCGGCGCCCAATAGTCACGCAACTCGTCCACGCTCACTTCGT
>DATLVJ010000369.1:0-4876 GCA_035577585.1 Candidatus Limnocylindrales bacterium | reverse complement strand
AATGGCAACCGGAAGCTCTCGGGTACACTCGGAAGGGAATCATGCAAATGATGCGAAAAAAGGCTGGAGCAGCTCTTGGTGGCCAGCGAGGTTCCGTAATAACCGCGCGAGAAACCTACGATGCCCGTTCTTCCGGTATAGGCTTTGGCCAGACGAAATGCGAATTCATTGGCTTCGGTGCCGGTCGATAAAAAAATCGACTTCTGTAAACGGGCCGGGGTAACTTCGGCTAGCTTCCGGCCTGCCTCCAATACCGCCGGAGAGAGGAATTGCGTGCCTGTATGCAACAGCTGCTCTGTCTGCTGCACGATCCGCTGGATGAATTTGGGATGGTTGTGCCCCAGAACGCAACAAAACATTCCCGACGCCAGATCCAGTAACTCCTGGCCGCTCGCATCCCGCAGAATGCAGCCCCGGCCCTCAACCAGAACCTGATCGGCATAAGGCATGGCCATCAGTACGTACTCACCGTACTTCTGCCAATAATCCATGTTGCTCAGGTTGGCTGCCGGCATCATTTCCCCCGGCTCAGCACAGCCGACCCTGAGATGGATCGGTGGTCCGTGGCCTCGGCTTGCTCCAGCGTCTGGCGGGCGCATTTCAGCAGTTGGCCCGTCTCATCCGCATAGGTCAACCAAATTGTACCCCGGTCAATCTGAATCGAGCTGGTAAACCCAGCAGAGTTTTGGTCCACGATCTCGGCGGCCCATTTGTCGTTCTTTTGATAAGCCAGCTTGAGCAACCCGCGGCCTGGGTCAAAGTAGCTGATATACGGACGCCCTTGATCGTCCAGAGCGATCCCATTTCGGTCTGGATAGGCGACTTCTGACAAAGAGTCTACGATCTGTATTTGCCACTTGCCGTTTCGGCGGGTCGCATACTTCAACTGACGGTTGGTGACGTCTGTGTACGTAATATGCGGCGTATCCGTTTTGTCCAGAGCGATGGCAACGGAGAATGCTGAATAACCCGAGACGCCCATTCCTTCAAGCACTTCACTTTCCCAGGCCTGCCCGTTCCAGCGCGCATAACGGAGACTGGCGTTCTCGGACTTTACGTTGGCGTAGGCGATGTGCGGATTTCCGTGTGAATCAGTCGCGCTCGCATTAAATTTCCCGCTACCGGGTGTGCTGTCCACCGTGCTCACTTGCCAAAACTTGCCGTTCCACCACGCGTTGCGCAAATGGAGGAGGTAATCCTGCCCTGAACCCCAGTATTCGTAGAAGCTGATACTGGGGTTATCCTTGGAATCCAAAGCGATGGACGTATAATAGTCGATGACTTTCGCATTGATCTGGATCACCTGCTTTATCCAGGCCGATCCGTTCCAGTGGGCGTATTTCAGTTTTCCTCCGCCAAAATCGAGATAAGAGATGTGCGGATTGCGATGTGAATCCAGTGCTAAAGAGCAGAATCCGGCGCTGCTATCCAGCTTTGTAGTGAACCACTTATTCAGATTGCGGTCCCAGAAGCCATACTTGAGCAGGTGTTGCGGGTCATCCACATAACTGACATGAGCATTCCCGCTGCTGTCGATCTTCAGAGACGAGAATTTGCTGCCGCCGGTCATGTCCACCAGCTCCTGGCGCCACTCCCCGGCCCTCATTGGCAGGCCTAGACAACCGCCGAGTAAAAGAATCAGGATCCGTTGGGTAATTTGTTGCATTTCGCCTTTTCCAGGTTCTCATAAGACAGACCACGATTGTGCAGGCGCCGCTTGGAGGCGGAGCGGCTCGTCAACGAGCGCAGATGTCGCCACAGAGTCCCCATCAGCTCGGGGCCAAACCGCGCTGCCAGGAATCCAATCATCGGGAGCGGATCGACTATCGACCAGATTGGATAGATTCGTCGGCCATGGGCAAGCCTAAGCAGGGAACGAAACTTGCCATCGCCCCTCCATAGGGACCGGAGAAATTCCCAGCAAAAAACGTCCTCGGCAACCCATTTTTCCCCTGTCGTTTGCTTCGGAATCGGTGGCAGAGTGAGTCCTGCTAAATCGCTATAAGCGATACGAATCAAATCGACGCCGCAAATTTTTCCAAGGCGGTGCTGATCCCAGGGTCGAGGGTTCACTTCAATGAGCTTGTATTCCCCCGCGTCGGGATCCCTCTTGAATTCAACCTCGGCAATCCCTGAAAAGTGCATACTCTCCAACAGGCAGGCTGCCCGGGCCAATAACTCCGGACGGTCCACCGTCTGGACGATGCATCCCGTGCCGAAACCCTCCGGGACCTGCACGAGCTTTTGAGCGGTGAAGCCGGCGACGAATCTCGAGTCCCGGTTCAGATAGCAGGCGGCAATCCAAAGGCAATCATCTCCGCCGGGGACCATCTCCTGGAGCAGAGCCCGGCTTTCGGCACAAGCGATAGTTTCATACTCGGCAAAGAGCTGTTCCGGCGTAAAGACCGGGATGGCCTTGCGGCTGCCCACCATTCGCCAATTGGCTCCGATGCGCCAGTGGTGAGCCGATACCGGCTTGAGCACGCAAGGAAACGTGGCTTCCGGCGCAACGCGGATTAGGTCCTGCTTGTCTACGATGCTCCATGAGCGTGGCGACGGGATTCCCGCCGATTGCGCCCATCGGTAGGTCTCGGATTTATCCAAACAAGCCTGGAGCGCCGAACTTTCCGGTATCGCCAAAAGGAATTGACGCGACAGCCTTTCGCGATGGCGGTCGAGGAATAATACATCATCATCGCGTGTGGGAAACAGAATGGCTCCGCTGGTGAGTTCCTCGCCTAAGGAAGCCAGATATTCCAGCAAGGCCTCTGGCTGCTCTCTGGAATCCGGGGCGCGCCGCACCCTGGCATAACGGGTGAAATTACCATAGATTCCCCTTTGCGCTGTTAGTCCGATTACCGGTATCCCATGCTCGCCAAGGCTCCGGGCAATGCCTAGGCCCGTATAAAACATGTTCATCACTACCGCTGTTGGGGCCATCAGCGGTTCTCCATGCCCGCCGGCACAAAGACGGCTTCCCATCGATCCGGATGCCGAAAATAGTGATCCATCGCCTGGTACATTAGGGCGCCAAACTCTCTGCGCCCGTCTAACCACTGCAAATGAAACCAATTGGCCAGTGCGAGAGGAAACAGGCAGGAGACGACCCTGGTGGACAACCCAAGCGACTGTGCATAGCGTTCTATGAGCGCAGGCACCTGACGCGTCAAAGAGACACTCCATTTGTCCGGCGTTTCGCCGCTTGCGCGCAATAACGAGAGTAGTAATGTAAACACGTCGTAAAAAGGTAAATCGATGGTTCCAAAACTTTCCCAATCGACGACGTGCCACCGGCCGCGATAGGACAGCAGGTTGCTGGCGAAGAGGTCGCCATGCTGCGGTGTGAGGGGTAGCAAATCTATCCAATCCGCCGGACATCTCGCCGCTAATTCCTTACAGCCAGCCTGTACGGCGGGTGCCGAACCGAATTGTGCTAGGGTGCGCAAAGGCTCGGAAACTAACCGGCGCCATCGCTCCGAATCCGAGCTTATCGGGGTTGCTCGCAGAGCCGCGTGCATGGACGCGATGACATCCACGATTGCGCCCAACTCCGCCTTTTGAAGACGATCGCTGGCGGACATCCGGAAGCCTGGAACTCCTTCCATCCACAGCGCCCAAAATGTTCCCTGTAATCCGAAGTGTAATGGTTTAGGAACCCAGGCCGAAGCACATGGATAGACGCGCTTCAAGTTTTCAAATTCCCGCTTCGGGAGTATTGCGTCATGGAAAAGCTTTGTGACCACGCGGGGAAACTCATCTCCGTTGTGAAACCAGAGCAGGTTCATGTTGCTGCAATGGGGATGGTAGTTGTTATTGCACAGGAAGCGCCATTCTCCACCCGTCGGCAGGCTCCATTCGCCGGACCGATCCAATAGGAACGACTTCCATTGACCGATCACTGGCGCACCACTCCTATACGCCCACTCAAAACATACGCGGCGTGCGGTCGCGCTAATACCGGCGCCGGTCTGGTTGCGGTCTTCCTTTCCCCTGTGTATTTCACGATGTGCCTTCGTCTCTACTTGCGCGCCAGAATTGCAAATGAGTATTCAAGATGCTGGAGAACCCGCAATTTCAACAGAATGGTATGCACCATTCCACGCAACCAATTGCCGTGGACCGAATCGAAGTTGCGCGAGTAGTACGAAAATACGTTCGCTGCCAGGGGAACCAGAAATCGTGGATAATTGTAGCTCGGAAGCGCCAGATAGCACTCGGTCGCGCCGAAGCCGGCCTTATGCAACAGCTTGCGGTAACCCCGGCTCGAATAGAGATAGTTGCGGTACCCCCCGGCCTGCCCCTTTTTTCTGGCGTACCAGTGCGCCAGACGCCGCGGCAGTACCGTGACAAAAGGCAATCCACAATGCGGGTCGGGGTATCCTATGAAGTATCCATAACCCAAGCGATTTTCGATACCCAGATACAGATAACCTCCCGGCTTCAGCAATCCGAAAAGCTTCCTGAGCGCGCGCTCCTGCACTCTGCCCGGATCTTCGGTGCTTCCCTCGGCCACCCATTCAAGCACACCATTCAGCACAATCAAATCAAAACTCTCGTCCGGAAAAGGCAGCGCCCAGATCGAAGTACGCACGACTTTGATGTTGGAAAGGTTTTCCTGAGCAAAGCGGCGCTGCATGAATTGCACGCGCTCCAGCACGGGTTCGGTAGCGACCACCTCACGATAGTGCATTCCCAGCGCATGGGAGTTCGTGCCCATGCCCGCGCCGACGTCTAAGGCCCGGCTTTCCTTCGGAAGATCCAATAGCCATTGCCAATTGGCTCGCTCGCCATTCAGAATCATTTGCGAGGCGCGCTGAACGGCGCTGTCTTGAGAATCGAGCAGCGCATCCTTCCACCGGCCGGTTTGGGCCCGTAA
>DATLVJ010000368.1:0-2155 GCA_035577585.1 Candidatus Limnocylindrales bacterium | reverse complement strand
CATACTTTCCGGTGGCGGCGCGAACGGCGATGGCCTTTGTCTGTGCGGATTTCATGTCGCTATGCGGGCAATTTCAATGTAGCACAAGCGAGAATTTCACCAAACTCATAGACCAGCTTTATCGGCGCCCCTGGCAAAGATCTTTGGGAGAGGCTCGCAGTAATTGTCGCAGAGCGATGGAAGGTCTTAAGATAAACTCAGGGCCGGGTGGCTCGCGGCCTGCGATCCAAAACGGAGAACACGATGCCCAACAGCATTTCGACCTTGCTGCTTCGTAATCTGAGCGATGTTTTTGGCGAGAACGATCCCGCGCGTCGTCGCACTTCCATTGACGAACTCTTTCACGAAGACGCAGTATTCTATGACCCGAAAGGCGGCACTTTTCGCGGCCGCGACGAGATCTATCGCATCGCTGGAGTGCTAAGAGCAACCCATCCAGAGTTCCAATATCAACCCCTCTTCCCTCCCGAAGAATTGGCTGATGCCGGACGGGTGAAATGGGTATCGGGCATTCCCGGCAAACCGCCGGCTTACGCGGGAACCGATTTTATCCTCGCCCGCGGCGGTCGCATCTCTTCGCTCTATCTCTTTTTCGACGATCTTCCTTAAACCAAAATGCGTGGCCCGGCAATCTAGTGTCCGGCGGCCGCCTTCGCTGGCTGCCACAGTTCGATCGGATTTCCCTCTGGGTCATGCGTGCGGGCAAACCGGCCGTTGGGATAAGTCTGCGGATCGATCTTCACTTCGCTTCCCGCCGCTTGTAACTGCGCCGCCATCTTGTCCAGATCACGGACCCGAAAGTTCAACATCCAGACCTTTTGGGGATCCCCGAAATAGCCGCTCGTCTCCTTGAATGGAGCGAATGCGGTGGGGCCCGCCTCCTGCTGCCAAGGGGACTCCTCGGCGCTCATTGGGATCAGCGAGATTCCCAGGTGTTGCTTGTACCAAAGCCCCAGCGCTTTCGGATCTTTCGCTCGGAAGAAAAATCCTCCGATTCCCGTCACCTTTTCCATTTCCGTTTCCCCGGCGATCGCCTCGCGCGCAGCACCTCCTGCGGGCGAAGGGGAAACCTCTGGCTCCCCGGCTATCCCGAGTTGGTTTCGGCTCAGGATCAAGCTAGACCCGAAAGCCAACGAAAATGTTCGAAGCATTTGCCGTCTTAAGGAAAGCATCCTGTTCTCCTTCCGATAAGCGCGCGGACCGGCCTACACTACTGCCCTAGCGGGCTTCTGAAAAGCAAAATAATTGCGCTCTCGGCGAATTTCCGTCCAGTTGAAAGCTATCCCCAGGCCTGAAAAACCCGGGATACCTCTTATCTCTTCTGCAATTCCTGAATGGATTCAAGAATCGTGTGTCCCACAATGGCCAGCGTCTTCGCGCTGATCTTATCGATCGTGTCCTCAAGGGTATGCCAGTACGGCACATCGTTCTGCGTGTCCAGATCCATGATGTCCACCGACGGCACCTTGCGCGCCGTGAACGAATAATGATCGTCCCCCCCAAAGTTGGTCGTCTCTTTCACAAACACGTTTCCGTACCCCAGCCGCTCAGCCACGTTCCACACCAGATCCTTCAGCCACTTCGTGGACTCGCCGTCCCGCTTGAAATGCGGGTTGCGTGTGCCGACAATGTCCGCCAGCACGAACGCCTTGATTTTCGCAAGATCACCGTCCACCGCCAGTTTCGCGGCCATTTCCCGGCTGCCATAGCGGTTGTCGGGGTCCGCCCACTCCCGATTGACCGCTTCTTCCCCATCAAAAAAGGCGATCCACACCGCGTACTTCCCCGGCTGCTTCCGCGCGCAAAGCACTCGCGCCATCTCCAGCATCACGCCCGTCGACGACCCCGCATCGTCCGCTCCCACAAAATTCTCCATCCGCTTCGTGTCGTAATGCGTCCCCAACAAAATAATTCCCGGCTTCTGCCCCGGAATTTTCGCCAGGATATTTTTCATCGGCAGCCGCCCCGCCGGAGTGTCCGCCGAAAACGAGTCCGTCTCCACCGCGCAGCCATACGACTTCAATTCCGTTTCCATATACTCCTGCAGTTTCCCAAGCGCCGGAGATCCCGCCGGCCGCGGCCCATAGCTCAACTGTTTCACCACCTGCTCGTATGCGCGCTCCCCATCGAAGCCCCCGGTCTTATCTGCCGGCGG
>DATLVJ010000367.1:0-10958 GCA_035577585.1 Candidatus Limnocylindrales bacterium | reverse complement strand
GGAAACGCCGGGACGCCGCCCAGATAGTGCGCGTCTTCGGGCTCGAACTGGATGTATTGCAGCGTGGATTCCGGAGCGGCCAGGGCTTTTTCGTAGAGCTGGCCGGCGCTGGAGCGGACGGCCAGGTAGGTGGCGTTGTATTCGCCGGCTGGTTTTCCGTCGGGTCCAAATTCCTGGATGCGCACGGTGCGGCGATAGGAGTACAGCGGGCGCTCGGCCTGGTACAGATCTTCTTTCTTCGTGAAGGCGCTGATGATCTGCGCGGGCGGCAGCGAGGGCGGAGCTTCGGGTTGGGTCGCCCCGACCACAACGCGTTCAATCTTGTGTTCCGGCGGAGGCGCTTGCGGGCCGGCGGGGTTTTCCTGAGCTGCGGCCCGGGAGAACGCCAGTAACGATCCGATGACAGCGAATAGCAGGAAGCGCTTTCGAACTTGCAGGCTCACAAATTTTGCCAGGATTCGCAACATAAGGAATTGGATGCGCTCGGCAGATGAATGGGCCGCCTGACGCCTGAAAACCAGTGTAACGCAACCGCGGCGCGGGCGTGGGGCGATTTGGAAGAAGGGCCTGAGGCTCTGGTAAACTCGAAACATTGTGAATGAAGGGATTGTCGCGCGTCGCTACGTGGTAACGGGCCGAGTCCAGGGAGTGGGCTACCGGAATTTCGTGGAGCACACCGGGGCGAAAATTGGTGTGGATGGGTATGTAAGGAACCGGCGCGACGGCAGCGTGGAAGTTTTCGCGATGGGCACGCATGAGGATTTGGAAAAGCTGCGGAAAGCGCTGGAACGAGGGCCGATCATGGCACAGGTGGGGCGCGTAAGCGAAGAACCGGGCGAAGTTGAGGCAAAGTACATCGGGAATTTCACGGTGGAGTTCACGGAATAACAGTTCACGAAATAACCAGGAGCCGAACGAATGGAAGATTTGAAGAATTTGATCCGCGAAATTCCGGATTACCCGAAGCCGGGGATCCTGTTTTACGACATCACCACGCTGCTGAAGGACAACAAGGGTTTTCGCATGATGATCGACCGGCTGTGCGGGCATTATGAGGGGCACACGATTGACCTGGTAGCAGGCATTGAGGCGCGCGGATTTATCTTTGCGCCGGCGCTCGCCTACCGGCTGAACGCGGGATTTGTGCCGGTGCGCAAGCCCAAGAAGTTGCCATCGAAGACCGCGAAGATTTCGTATGCGCTGGAGTATGGGACGGACTCGATGGAAATCCACGAGGACGCGGTGCAGAAGGGCCAACGCGTGCTGCTCTGTGACGACCTGCTGGCCACGGGAGGAACTGCCGCGGCAGCGGTGCAGTTGATCCGGTCGCTCGGCGGCGTGGTCGAAGGCGCGGCATTTGCGGTGGAATTGAATTTCTTGCATGGACGGAAGAAGCTGCCCGGAATTGATGTGTTCTCCCTGATGAACTATGACGCGTGAGGACGCTCCCTAACCCAGTCTTTTTTCCTACTGGTTTCCTATCAGCTCACACGTTTTTAATTACAAGAAGCTGGGGACTGCCGTGTTGGGATTGGCACCCAATTCTCAGGTAACCGCGTTGACCAGTCACTAGGCTAGATATGGCAATCAGCGTAGCGGTCACCCCAAACGTTCATTTTCAAGCTCTTGATCTGGGCGCTAAAAAATGAATATTGCTGGCAGCATTCAGCGGATGTATTATGCGCGTCAGTTCCCCCCGCTCCAGGTACCCAGGACAATATTGCTCGCGTAGTATTCCGAAAGGAGAAACACCATGAATTTCCGCGCTCTTCCGGGCTGGAAAGCCACTGGCTTAACCAGTCTCCCCGATTCAGTTCAGCATGACATTCCTGCGCGCCGGCTCCCGGTCCCTGTTTCTCGGCGTCAGTTCGCACGTACAGCAGCGGGGGGTGCGCTCGCTGCCGCTGTTGCCTCCAGGTTATGGACCCCAAGCCTGGTGCAAGCGGCGTCATTTGCTCCGGTTCCGATCCCGGGCGGCACGCCGGCGCTCGGTGGAGCCTACCATGTGTTTGGGCCGGCAGCGTTCGATCCCATCGATGCAGAACCCGCCACAATCACAAATCTTAATGCCGCTGTCGGACTGGCGTACGTCAGCGGCATGGTGACGCAAACTAATACCAAAACGGGCGAGGTGCTGCGTTTGCCCTTCGTCAATTCGGACATGAGGTTCATGCAAGGTGTGTTCCGCGGCACGGACGGGAAAGTTCACCCGGGCGCTTTTGCGTTTGTTTGAGTAGATGTCTTTTTGCCCGGTCCGGGCGATCAGATTCATGACCTCAATCCGACTACATTTCCTCCCGTCGGCCTGTTCTGGACCACCGAGATTCCAGTTACCGGGGTCGACGTGCACCTTGGAAAAGGAAGCGCCTCCCTCCAAGCGTCCAACGTAGCAATCCTCGATTATGGATTCATCCCGAATGCATTGTTCGGCGGCGGTCCCCCACCCGTGCCAGGAACGGTATCGTTCAAGGTGGTCTGGAGTGGAGTAGACCAGAGGCTGAATATCACGAACACCGACCCGGTGTTCGGCGGCTTCGCGGGCGAATTCGTCCGCAACACGGCGCAGATGGAGTGGAACGCCGTAGTGGGCGATTACACGTTTGTGTCGGATCCCATTGCGACTTCCTCTAGTTCATTTGCCGAAATCGGCCACGAACGGAACGGCTCTTTCTTCGAGTAGACAAGCGGCCTTGGGCCACCAATCAAGGATTTGACGCCGCGCTCTGGACGTGTGTCGTCGGTCTAAGCTCCTGCCCTCTATCCCTTGCCGGACAAGTAGTTGCAGGCAGGACGGTCGAGATTGCCCAAGACCGCTTGGATGCATGGCCGGGTATGCTAACTCCTGCTAAGTCGTGCCGGACATGTTCGTTCCAACGCCCACTTCTCCGGTTACCGCGTTAATTAGGATCTGCAGGATGTCGGTCTCAAAGACTCTGATTGAGTGACAACGGAATACTAAGTCCTCCTATAAGCAAACAATTGCATGCCGGTTCTTTTTTAGAAGCACACATGTCTTGGAAGTCTTTCAATCTCAACAAGGGATTCCGAATGTTCGAAGTTCCTGACTGGTATATCGCTTGCAGCCAATCATTTGATTCTGCGGCGAAGGAAGACTGTCTTGCGGCCGCTCTGGAGGCAGAATGAAATCTCTCGCTGTTCTGTTAGTACTAGCAGTGGCAATCCTTTTCGTTCCTGCAGCAACTGCTCACGAGTTGACTCTTTCGAATGCGTCAACCGATTGTGGGGGTGGCTGCCTTGCTGTAAGTGCAGACCTATTAACCCCGGGAGATCACGACAAGATCACCTACACCTTCACACTCACCTCAAACACGGGCGGAGCGCCAATTACGGTCTCGGGGGAGATCGACTTCACCGTGGACTCGAGTGGAGCCTACAGCAACACCGTGTGCTTCAGTTGGCTGAGTTCAGGCAGTTTGTCTGACAACTACACGGTGACTGGCACGGTGACATTGACGACCCCAGTCGACACCTCGAGCCGCATGGTCGATTTTGGAGGTGGCAGCACGAGTTCTGTCGTCCTCACTTGCGGTACAACTCCACAGGGAAAGAACTTTAGCATGAGCAACAGCATGGAAGGCGACCTGTCCAATATCCAACCCGGCGACTGGATCTCCGGCGGGTATAGTTTCAAGTTCATAACTTCGAGTCATGCAGCGACCGTTTACACGGTCACTACCTCAGTTACACTGCCCGTCTACTGCCCGGATGGAGGCGGGTCGGGCGGCAACATTCAGATTCCTTTGGGAACGCAAACGTTTAACATCGCGGCGGGAGACACCAACTGGCACCGAACAGGCGATCAGAACAGCATTCTGTCCTGGGAGGGTGCGGTGCGAGCGCCGGATCTGTGCGGCGGCCATCGGATGAGGAACCAAATCGGTGCCACATTCAATGCTAATGTTTTTCAAAATCCTCACGTGGACCTGGTCGACTGGCGATTCCACTACCGTGACCCAGCAGCGAAGGGAAAACCCAATACGAACTGCACCGATGCCAGCGACCCCAACAGGAACAGGGCCGACGTATGTGGCGCTTCGTGGAGTCAGACTTTTCGGGACCCCTGAGAGTGACGCATTCCGGTTGAAATCCAAAGCCGGCGGGAGACAATCCTTTTCTTGCCGGCTTTTGGGTGCGCCACCGCGACCGTGGCTGGCGAATTCGATGCGTTTGGAGTCCCGGTATGTCCACTTACCGCCAAAGTGGGTACTGGGACTTACTTTTCCGGTTACCGTGATAACCAGGAATTTTGTTCCCTCCCGGATTTCACTGCAAAATTACCGTTCCAAATTTTCGGCGGACGGCGCATCATGGTGGTTGCCCGGTCCCAGGAAGGCCTGGGATGAAGAGAATCGCTTTGCTGCTCCCGCTGGTTTTGGTGTTTGCAGCAGGTCCTGCCGCGGCCCAAGACGTCAGCTACAACTTCGACCAAGACACGGACTTTTCCAAATTCAAGAGCTATAAGTGGGTAAACATCAAGAGCGTGCAGCAGGTCGACTACGCCACCACGCGGCAAATCACCTTCGTGATTGACGCCGAGCTGGCCAAAAAAGGCCTGCTCAAAACAGATTCGGACCACGCCGACCTTTACATCGGTTACCAGACGGCCCTCAGCAGGCAGACAGCGTGGATGGCGTATCGCGACGGCTGGGGCTACGGCCTGGGGTGGGGCGGCGGATTGGCCACGATTCCCGAGGCGTCCATCCACGCCGGTGAGCTTGACCTGGACATGTATGCGGCAACAGAGAAAAAACTGGTGTGGCGCGGCGCCGTGTCGAACGCGGTCGATCTCAATCTAAATCTCGAAGGAAGTGAGAAGAATATCCAGAAGTTTGCGGAGAAGATGCTGAAGAACTATCCGCCGAACCCCCCAGGCGCCGATCAGCAGCGCGAACTGAATGACCAGCGACACCTCATGGATAATCGCAATCATCATGCTGCCCATTGCTTTTCCTGTCCTCTTGGAACCATCGGTGTGTTTCTTCGCGTGCTACCGCGAAATCGCGAGCGACATAATTAGGTCGCAACTTGTCGGGTCGGGTGCCCTCGATAAGGACGAAGCCGTTGTCAGGGCACAAGACTCCGTTACGGCAATTTCCACCCCGTGTCAGAACAGAGATTAGGGTGGCGAACAGAAACTCTGTGTATCTCACGGGAACCACTTTTTGATGATCGCTATGCCAACCAACGATTCGACCATAACTGTGGCCATGATTCTTGTTTTCAGCGGTGAGGACAGCCTGGCCAGCAGCAAGGTCGGCGAATTCCTTCCTTGAGTTCCGTGCGTACTCGCTCGATGTGCTGCCTTCTGGTTTCCGGTTTCTTGACGGAGATAACCCAGCAGATCCACTCATTGCGCGCGAGTGGCGTAATGTCCTCCCATTTTGCCCGAGCAACGGGATCGGAAATGAGAACCTTTCTTAAATCTGGCGGTACATTGTGTACTGCGCCAGGGGAGATCGCTTTCTTGCTCATTGATTGCATTCTACTTCGTTACGCCGTCGGTCTGGGAGTCCTTGGATGCTCTGTTATGCGTTTAAGCCCTGTAGCAAACTCCTGATTCAGTCAGCTTACCGGACACGTTCGACCTAGTACCCCTTTTCCGGTTACGGCGTTAATCAGGACCTGAGTTGCTAATTTGCTCGACTTACTCGGCAGTTTGGCTAGCTTCGAGGATTGGTTGCGATTTTAGAGAACGAGCTTTCAGTATTTCGTGCGCGAGCCCGGTCATGTCGAACTGAGTCGTGACCCCTGGTTCGACTTCTAAAAGCATTGTCTTGTGTTTCATCATATCTTCCAGCAGGAGTTGGTCACCTCCAACAGAATCACCTGTAGCGCCTCCCTGCACTGGCCCGATGGGAGCGTCTGTCTTGCCGGGGTATGACCACAAGACGCTGTATAGGTTCTCCGTGGCGAATCCCAGTTCGTCCCACTCAATGCGCTTTTCCTGCCCGTCTTCAAATTTCACTCGGAGATACACTAACTTGCCCTTGGCGGGATGCTTGGAGACAGACTCCCAACGTGCGTGCCTGACGAAAGACACAAAAGAATACTTTCCCTTCTGGAGGATAACTAAATCAAATTTAGAGTCTAACGAAGTCCCCTTCAGCACAATGGCTCCGCCAAGTCGGTCTTCGACATTTTCAGAGTGCCATGCTTGTTGATTCGCCTTTCCGACCGACGGTACGGGAAGCGCAGCCGCTGGCTCTGCCGCGGGAGCCGTACTGGCTGGCACACCCGAGGCCTGCACCACCGTTGGTGTGCTCTTCGAAACGTCTTTCTGCGAACTTCCTGAGCAACCTAAAACTGTGAACAGGATGCCGGTGGACACCAGTAAAAAGGATATTTTCATTCGTTTCTCCTTACAAAGGCATTGTCGGTGGCCGATGGCTGATTGTTCTCAAGTCTGAGGTTCTTTCCGAAAACCCTGAATAGCCCGAAGGTACAGGTGTGCTCATAGGCTCAACTGTTTGGGGTAGTCCATTATTCGTGCCGCACAGTAGCATCCTCGCAAACGCCCAAGTGCCGGACCAGGATTCCAGATGCTGTTAGAGGTGTGACTAGTACCCACTTCTCCGGTAAGCGCGTTAATCAGGACCTTGGTTCCGAATTCGCCGTTGCCGGACGAATTGGGCAGCCCACGTCAATGTAAACGCGAGTGCAATTGCTACTAGGAAGTCGCCCAGGAGACCGCGCCACAACATTTGGGGGGCGGTTGCATATCCTTCCGTTTGCCTGAAAGCGAAGGGAAAGCCGTATTTTAACCTGCAATCATCACAATCGAGAGCTCGCCACCAAGGGAGCACCTGCATCGCGGCAAAAGAAGTCACGGTTACAACGCTCAATCGAAGCGGATATCTCATTTCTCAATTATTTAAGACCGATATATCGGCGTCTAGTAAAAAGCGAAGTGCCCTTGTTCCCTGGGTCCCGGTAAGTTTGAATGTATAGGTCAAGGGAGGAGCGCTTGGTGTAAAAAAGCTGAACTTAGCGCCACGCTGATTCAGAAACACCAAGGAGGCTCCCCCATGAAACCTATGTATTACATCGGCCTGGATGTGCACAAGCGGAAGCTCAGCTACTGCGTGAAGGACAGCGGCGGCAAGGTCTACGCCGAAGGATCGCTTCCCGCCACACGCCTTGACCTGGACCTTTGGATGAAAACGCTGTCACAGCCGTGGGGCGCGGCGAAGAAGCGCAAGCGCCGGATGCTCCCGTTGCTAAGTTTCGACACTGGCAGGAGATCACAAACTCAATCTTCTGTTCAAGACGCTCGCTGGTCTGAGACAGCAAATGGAAGTCTGGTTCTCCCTGACAGGAACCCGGCTGAGAAGTCGACACAAGCGGCGAAGAATCAGAAGGTATTTACACCCGCGCTCCTCCCGAGCGCGTCAGGAGAGCTTTTGCCCTCTTGACAAAGACCTATCATGGAAGTCGGCTTACCGGACAAGTGGCTCATAGTACCGTACCGGCCTCCATCCGATGTTCTCGATCAACCACTTCCTCGGCGCTTACCTCTAAAGGAGGTTTTATCACCGCATTTTGTCGTGGTGCTCGCTTATCGCCGGCATCGATCCGTCCGGCGCATTCAGTAAGTTCTTTACTTCGGCAGAGATGGGGCTGGGACCTGGCGCTTACAACGTCGCCCCTGCCCCAACGCGGCAGGAACTTTCCACTCGCAGCCTTCGTATCTTCTTGCATGCGGGCGGATCTCTTGAATTCGTCCGTCTCGACCCTCAGCAAACGGCCAACTCTTCAGGCAAATTCTTGGACCGGAGATCCTTAGTATGAAAAAGAAATTGGGGCATCTCTCGCTTCTCCCCGCAATCACACTTGCCTTCGCGACCGTCTCCGCCAGTGCTGCCCCAAAAAAATGCGCCGAAGAAACCGTGCGCTCCCTCTCGAATGCGACGTGCGAGAAATCTGGCGACGCCGTTGCCTCTCCAAGCTCGACCGGCAACTCTTCCCAAATCGTCGACAACGGCCTCGTCATCGAAGACGTCACCGTCATCTCCCCCGAACGCCCCTCGCCCGTGCCGCATGTTTCCGTGGTGATTCAAAATGGCCGCATCACCCAGATCGCTCCCGGCCTGGTCGCCGGCCCGCATGCCACGCGAATGAACGGACACGATCGCTTCCTCATTCCCGGCCTGATCGATTCGCACGTGCACGTCGGCGACGCGGGCCCACTGGATGACGATGCAATCGCCGCGCATCCCGAATTATTGCAGGCCTACCAGGCCCAACTCCCTCGGGCATTTTTGGCGTTTGGTTTCACCACCCTGGTCGACCTCAACAGCGCGGAAGAAGACCGCACCCGTTTTATCGCCGCACCTATTCACCCTAATCTCTATCATTGCGGTTCTGCCGTGCACGTCCTCGGTGGTTACGGTGCCCAACGCCCGCCCAAAAATGCCGCTGCTGCCAATGCTGCCAACCTCGTCTATCAGCCCGCCCAAGCCAAAGACTGGCCCGCTTTTCTCGATCCCCGCGACTACACACCGGCCCGTGACGTGGATCGCGTGGCCCAGGCTGGCGCCGTCTGCGTAAAGGTCTTCGTCGAACCTGGCTTCGGCGGTGTGTTCCACTGGCCGGTGCCCAGCGCAGCCACTCTCGCGGCTTTTCGCGCGGAGACCCGCCGGCGGGGCCTCGTCTTGATAATCCATGCCAACGCCGTTGAGAGTTGGCAAGCCGCACTGGACGCGCACGCCGACGTGATCGCCCACGGCCTTTGGCATTGGCCCGGTGACCGGTTTGCGAGCACTCCTCCTGCTGATGCCCGCGAAGTGATCCACCGGGCCGCCCTTACCGGCATTCGTGCTCAACCCACCTTGCAAGTGCTCTATGGCGAGCAGTCCATTTTCGACAGGTCTTTGCTAGAGGATCCCCGCTTCGCCGATGCCCTGCCTCACGTGCTCGTTGCCTACCTGAAGAGCCAGGAGGCGCAAGCGGCCGCCCGCGCAATGCAGGATCAGTACCGTCAAATTTTTGCGAAACTTCAGGCTCCCGCGTCTATGGACCTAGCCACCGCCATGTCCATCGCGCCCGCGCGCGTCACCGCCACGCTTCGCATCATGCTGGAAGAAAAAGTGAAGCTCTTGTTCGGTACCGACACTCCGTCCGGCGATGGAGGCATCGGAAATCCGCCAGGTCTCAACGGGCGCTTGGAACTCTCGCGCTGGGCCGAAGCCGGTGTGCCACTCTCGACAATATTGCGTGCCTCCACGCTCGACAACGCCGTGGCCTTCGGACTCTCCAAGGATGTCGGCACCATTGAAGTCGGTAAACGCGCCGACTTGTTGCTCCTACACGCCGACCCTCTTCAATCGGTAGCCGCCTATGACGCCATAGACACAGTCATTCTCAACGGCAGTCCGCTCCCCCGCGCTTCGCTTCTTCCCGCAAATTGATCTCCTATTGCGGTAATGCGCTAATGCGACGGAAGGAGAACAAGGCGTACGCCTCGTGTCAGGGACAGTCCCAGGCGCGACGAATGTCTTCCGCACTCTACTTTTCTGCTTACCGAAAATATGGGTACTAGCCTCCACTTCTCTGGTAACGGCGTTAGTGGGGCCCTGAGCGCTTAACTTGTATTCTGATCGAGATTAATTCTTAGTGGCAGCCTAACTCGAGGGGATTGGCACACACTCGATACTGTCCAGCGGAACGCGTTTGGAGTGTTCCCGTCGACCGCAGCTTGAACAAGATTGCCCAATACGACGAAGCGTTGGACACACTATCCTAGCGGTTGATTAGTTCTTTCAGCGCGGTGAGGTCGTCGCGGTTAGTGTCCGCAACCGCACAGAAGCGCAGCCCGCTATGCTTACAGGAAATCCACTGATAGCCGTTCATCGCGCCCGCATATTGCTCCATATCCTGGGTCACATCGGGCCAAATAAAAACACTGATGGAATGCTTGCGGCGGCCGTATACCAAAGCGGCGACTGTGCGTCCCTGGAAAACGTCGAGCCTGCCGCCGACTAGCGGAAAATCTTGCGCGCCAAGATCAGAAACGGGCGGAGAGAAAGCGATTTTTCCGTCAAACCACGGCTTAACAGTATGCTGATCCGCAGAAGTGACGTCGGTCAGGTGGCCGGGCTGGAGCGCGCGAATGTGCGCGTCCACAAGCTCCGCGGCGGCTGCATCCGCCGCCGAGGCGGAAGGGTCAGCACCTCCGTGTTTTTTTTGCTCGAATTTCCATGAAGCGCCGGCGACAATCAAAACTACGGCAGCAGCAAACCCGAATAGCGATGCTGCTGAGAGACCTAATCGCATGATTTACCCCCGATTCATTTGGGCGGAGCCAGTTGTAGACCTTGCCGCGGAAAAAGGCAACTCTCTCTGCGAAAAGCAAAAGAGCTGCCCTTCGCCGCCTACTTCCTTTCGGATCACTGCCCCACAATACTGCAACGACAATGTGCCCTGGGGCAACTAATGGGTACGAGAATTAGCAAAACAACACAGATTCAGCGCCAAAGGGGCACGTGAAACTCGTCAGAGGAGTCCACCTAACTGATTAACGGCTTGCCGGAAAAGTTGATTTTAGAGCTCTATTGTCCCAACAGCCCCGCTTGGCGAGCATTATCCGCAGAGAGTCGAAGTCTCTCTTTCTGATTGCTGACATCCGACTACTGATTACGCTTTCTGTGGCGCTGGCGGAGGGCTTCGAAGAGGACTACGCCGGTGGCTACGCTGACGTCGAGGGATTGTACGGGGCCGATGGTTGGCAGCGAGACGAGGAAGTCAAAGCGCTTGCGGCGGAGCTGAATGTGTTGCACGGGCGAGCAAAACTGCCGGAAATCGACGTTTTCTCCCTGATGAAGCCCGACGCGTAAACGCGACTTCTAACCCAGCGTTTTTTTCCTGGTGGTTTCCTTTAGACTTATACGCTTTCGACTACAGGCTGTGGAGGAGTGTCGTGCTGAGCCTGGTACCCACTT
>DATLVJ010000366.1:0-9248 GCA_035577585.1 Candidatus Limnocylindrales bacterium | reverse complement strand
GGAGGACGTGGCCGATGGCGTGGAAGGCGTCGTGGTCGCAGTTGGACCCGGGAAAGACTACGACTCCGAATTTCATGAGCACCTCCGGGGAGTGATGCGGGAAGATTCATTTTAGCACAGAGAAGGGAGCGGAACGCAGAGACGCCGAGGGCGCAGAGGATTTCGTTGATAGGGAAACTGAGCAGTGTTGCCGTGGTCCCTCCGCTCCGCGACCCGGCGCGCCAAAAACCGGCGCGGAGGAAAAAACCGGGTCGCTCCGGTCGGGATGACAGGTAGGAGAAAGGCGCCCGCCTCGGAAGGCGGCCGCTACAAAATCGTTAGCGGCGTTTCTTGCGAGGCTTCTTTTTCGGAGGATGAGAAGAGGCTGAGGAGAGTTCGCGGCGTTTTTTGGCGGCCCAGTTGGGTTTGGTGGATTGGCGGCCGCGGGCTACGCCGAGGGCATCGGGAGGGACATTTTCGGTGATGACGGAGCCGGCGGCGATGTAGGCGCCGTCGCCTAGTCTTACGGGTGCGACTAATACGGAATCGCTGCCGACGAAGACGCGATTGCCAATTGTGGTGGGGTGTTTGGCGAAGCCGTCGTAGTTGCACGTGATGGTGCCGGCGCCGATGTTGGATTTGCTGCCGACTTTGGCGTCGCCGATGTAGGAAAGATGCGGGGCCTTGCTGCCTTCGCCGATGGTGCTCTTTTTAATTTCGACGAAATTGCCGACCTTCGCACCTTTGAGGAGATGCGATTCGGGGCGGAGGCGGGCGAAGGGTCCGAGGATGACTTCGGATTCGAGGCGCGAAGAGTCGATGACGCAATGAGGCTCGACAAGGACGCCGTCGCCGAGCGTGGCATCGCGAAGGACGCTGCCGGTGCGGATGGTGCAGCGGGCGCCGATTTTTGTTTTACCAAGAAGTTGAACGGTGGGCTCGAGGATGGTGTCTTCGCCGACGGTGACGTCGGGATCGACAAGGACGGTTTCCGGAAGCTGGATGGTGACGCCGTCGCGCATTAGTTGATCACGTTTCCATTCGCGGAAGGTGCGGTCGACGCCGGCGAGATCGGCGCGGGTGTTGCAGCCGAGAGTTTCGCGGGGATCGGGAGCAATTTCGGCGAGGACGGTTTCACCGCCGGAGTTGAGTACGGAGATGGCGTCGGTGAGATAGATTTCGCGATGCTTGTTGTTGGGCTTTACGTGGGCGAGCGCGGGCCAGAGTTTGGCGGCTGTGAAACAGTACATGCTGGAGTTGATTTCGTTGAGTTCGCGCTGGTCGGGAGTAAGTTGCGATTCCTCGATGATGGCGGCGACCGTGTCGCCGGATTTGCGGAGGATGCGGCCGTAACCCGCGGGATCGGCGAGGACAGCGGTGAGGATGGTGGCGGCGGCGTTGCCGGATTTGTGTTTCTGGAGGAGAGCGCGAAGAGTTTCCGTGCGGATGAGCGGGGCGTCGCCAGGGAGAACGATAATGTATTTGGCGTGGCCGATGGCGGGTTTCGAAACCAGCAGGGCGTGGCCAGTACCGTTTTGCGGCTGTTGCAAGACGGTTTCGACGTCGAGAGATTCGACGGCGGCGGAAACCTGTTCGGCCTGGTGGCCAACGACGGCAATTATTTTTCTTGCATGGAGCGGCAGGCAAGCGCGGACGACGTGATCCACGAGGGGGCGGCCACCGGCGTGGTGCAGGACTTTGGCGAGGCTGGATTTGAGGCGGGTGCCTTTGCCAGCGGCGAGGATGAGGACGGCAACGTCGTGATTGGACATGGCCAGAGCATTGTCCATTGGACGCGGAGTTTTGACAATGCGGGGATTAACGGAGGGACGGAAGTTCAGAAGTTCAGCGGTTGAAGAGTTCAGTCGGCGGAGGCGTATTGAGGGGCGTGGCGGACGGCAGCGGAGGCGTGTTCTTCCGTGGTGATTTCCCAGGCGGATGGGTCGGCGAGGAGTCGGCTGACGAGCTGGGTGTGGAGAGAGTGGCCGGCTTTGCGGGCTTCGACGCGGCCGAGGAGCGGGAGGCCGACGAGGGCAAGATCGCCGATGAGGTCGAGGGCTTTGTGGCGGCCGAATTCGTCCGGGTAGCGAAGGGGGCCGTTCATGACGCCATCCTTGGTGAGGACAATGGCGTTGTCGAGGGAGCCGCCGCGAATGAGGCCCATGGCGCGGAGCGGCTCGATATCGGATTCGAAGCAGAAAGTGCGGGCGCGGGAGAGAACCTGGCGGAAGGAATCTGGATTGACGAGGAGTTCGACTTGCTGCTGGCCAACGAGAGGGTGGGGAAAATCGACGTAGCAGCGGACGCGGAACTCGTCGGCGGGATAGATTGCGATGCGGCGGCCGTCTTCGACGACTTCGACGGGTTTGAGAACGCGGAGATAGCGGCGTTTGCGGCGGAGGCGGCGGAGACCGGCTTGATCGAGGAGTTGGAGGAAAGGCTCGGCCGAGCCGTCGAGGATGGGAATTTCGATGTTGTCGAGGTCGATGAAGATATTGTCGATGCCGTGGGAATAGGTAGCGGCGAGAAGGTGTTCTGTGGTGGAGAGAAGTACGCCCTGCTTCATGAGGCTGGTGGCGTAGCTGACGCGAGCGACGTTGTAACCGTGTGCCTCGATTGGAAAATTGTCGAGATCGACGCGGCGGAAGACGATGCCGGTGTCTGGGGGAGCCGGCTGAAGGCAGAGCTTGGTGTGGACGCCGGTGTGGAGACCCACACCTTCGGTTTCTACGGACCGATTTATCGTAGATTGGAACATTGGGTACCACAATAAGGGTAGCACATTGTCGGCCAAATATACGTTGCTTTGTGCTTTGTATTCAATTAGATACGGGGATGCCGAGGACGCGGATTACGTTGCCTGTGGTAATCAGGCAACAGAATGCGATATTGTCGTGTCTTGGGCGCCACCAAGTAGGTTGGTGGCGTTAATCGGAAGGCGCAGGGTATCCAAGTGGGGCTCTGGCGCGTCCTAACAGGATGGTATACTCAGAAATCGTTTTTCCCGAGGATGGTGCGGAATGAATCGTTTGACGCGCTACTGCATCTTGGCGGCATCGGTATTGATTGTGGGCTGGGTGGGCATCGGCCACGTGCTTGGCCGGAGCACGAATGACGGCAACGCCTACAAGTCGCTGGTGGTTTATGGCGAAGTATTGCAGCGGATTCAGAACGATTACGTGGATGAACCGAATATGCACCTGGTGACGGCGGGATCGCTGCACGGGCTGCTGGAGTCTTTGGATTCGGAATCGAGTTATCTGACGCCGCGCGAGTACACGGAATACCAGCAGAAACAAGCGAATCCGGGAACGGGCGAAACGGGATTGAACCTGAGCAAACGGTTCGGGTACATCATTGTGACTTCGGTGATGCCTGAAAGTTCGGCGGAGAAGGCTGGACTGCACAGCGGAGACATCCTGGAATCGGTGGCGGGATTCACTACGCGGGAAATGTCCGTTGGACAGGCGAAGAATTTGCTTGCGGGGCAGCCGGGGACGGGCGTGAAGGTCGGCGTGATCCGGCGCGGCAAAACGGACCCGGAAGAATTGGACGTGGTGCGCACAAAGCTGCCGGAGCCGAAACTGCAAGTGCAGAAGGTGGACAACGACACGATCGCGATACGGTTTTCGACGCTAAACGCGGGGCGCAAGGATGAGTTGCGCGCGAAGCTGCTGGAAGCGGAAAAACAGGGCGCGAGCAAGTTGATCCTGGACCTGCGGGATTGCGGGCGGGGACAGACCGCGGAGGCGATTGAGATCGCGCGGCTGTTTGTGAATTCGGGAACGCTGACTAAATTGCACGGGCAAACGATCAAAGAACAGGTTTTCAACGCGGAACCGGCCAAGGTGATGTGGAAAGGCCCGGTTTCGATTCTGATGGACGGAACGACTACGGGAGCGGCAGAGGTGCTGGCGGCTTCGATTGCGAACACGAAGCGGGGCGATTTGGTGGGCGACCGCACATTCGGGCTGGCTTCCGAGCAGAAATTGATTCCGCTGGACGACGGTGCGGCGCTGATCCTGACTGTGGGGAATTTTTCGAATGCGGATGGAAAATCGATCCTGGATGAGGGCGTGACGCCGACGGAAGTAGTGCGCGCCGCGGCCGCTACCGAAACGGACGACGGGGAAGATGTGGCCGCCACCGCTGGTGCGCAGAAAGAGCCGGCTCCCGGACCACGGCCGCTTTCGGCGGATGATCCGGTTTTGCAGAAGGCGCTGCAACTGCTGAAGAATCCCGCGAAGAAGGCCGCTTAAGGCGTAGTGGCCAGCAAGAGCTCCGGAACCGCACGCAAACTTTTATTTTTGATTTTGGTATGCGCCGCAGGCGTGGCCGTGTGGATGGGCGGCTGCGACAAGATTGCCTCGAGGTTCCGCTCCAAAACAAAAACTCAACCTGCAAAAAAAGAACGCGTGGTTCGCCGCGCGCCGGGCACGGGTGTTTCCGGGCCGAAGTTGGCGATTCTGCTGGATGATCTGGGGAATGACAAAGAGGCGGCGGAGGCTGTGTTTGCATTGCACTACCCGCTGACAATTTCGGTGCTGCCTTATCACGCGCATTCGACGGAGATTGCGGAGGAAGCGCAATCGCGGGGATTGGAAGTGATGCTGCACCTGCCGATGCGTGCGGTGGCGAATGAGACGCCGGAGGCTCATCAACTCGAACCGGGAATGAGCGGGGACGTGGTGGCGCGGGAATTCAATGGAATGCTGGAGAGCGTGCCAACAGCCAGTGGGGTGAATAATCATGAGGGGTCGCTGGCGACGACGGATGCGAAATTGATGGGAGAGTTGATGCCGCTGCTGAAGCAGAGGGATCTGTTTTTTGTGGACAGCCGGACAACGGCGGCGACGGTGGCGTTTGAAGCGGCGGAGCATTCGGGAGTGCGAAGTGGATTCCGGAATGTTCCGTTTTTGGATGATGTGCGGGACGTGGGGGCAATTCGGAAGCAGATTGAATTGGCTTTGCGTGGGGCGAAGGAGAAGGGGGCGGCGATTGCGATTGGGCATCCTCATGCGGAGACGCTGCGGGCGTTGAAGGAGGAGTTGCCGCGGGCGGAGGCGGAGGGGGTTCATTTGGTTTTTGTGTCGGAGGTGGTGAAGTAGAGGGGAGAGAGTGATGTGGAAGTTTGATAGAAGTGGAATTTTGTAGTGTGGTTTACGTTGAGGTCCTGAGCGCATCCTCGTCGGATGCGCTCAGGATGACAAGTTTTCTTCTGGATTTAGTTCCCAACAAATTTTCAAGTTGTGTGTGAAACATCGGACCGGGCTGCGGTTTCGATCGCAGAAGTGTTTTTGGGGAAGAGCCACATCACGACGAGGAATTGGAGGCCCATGGTTAGAAAGCAGAAGACGCTGCCTTCGGGGCCGACAGAGCCGCCAGTGAGCCATTTGGCGCCGTGGAGAACGGAATTGGAGAGATGGCCTTCCATGAAAGTGCCGCTATTGGGGACGGAGAAGAGATAGGTTTCGCCCCAGTCGAAGCTGGCGTGAAGGCCGACCGCGTACCAAAGATTGCCGGTGCGATAGAGAGTGAAAGCAAAAAAGATGCCGACGAGCGCGACACTGGCAGCGCCGATGGGGCCTTCGCCGGGATTACCGAGGTGGACGGCGCCGAACCCGAGCGACAAAAGGAGTGCAGCGGGCCAGAAACCGATGCCGTCTGCCAACGTGAACTGGCTGTAGCCGCGAAACATGAATTCCTCAAAGAATCCGACAACGGTGAATAGGACGAGATGAAGCAGACCCCAGCCCACGATCCCCTTAGACGATAAAGCAATGCTTCCAAATGAATAACCTCCAAAGGCAGAGATGAGTCCGATGAGGAGTGAAATTTCCACGAGCCCGAGCAGCATTCCGAGCCAGAATTTTCTTCCAAAGGCCTCTGCGATCGGAAGGCCGTATTCGCCGGGTGAGCGGCGTTCGATCCTGGACATGATCAACGCACAACCAAAAACCACACCAAAGGCGAGAAGCTCCTGAACGAGGACAGCGGGAGGCGGCGGAACTCCGCGGGTGGGAGTGCCGAGTTTCTTGGCTACAAAACCGATCAAGGTAAAGGAAATGGCGATCAGAAGGATGTAAATTATCAGGCGCCAGCCGGCGCGGAGGCCTCGGTCGTTGAAAAGGACGGGATTGCGCCGGGGAGGAACCGGCAAGACGGCGGACAGTTGGTCGGCAAATTCCGGGGCGCTGGGATTGGGAGAGGCGAGATTGTCCACGAAGGCTCCTTGCTAGAATTTGGGGACGATTCTCGGGTAGACGGAATGGAACCGAGAATGGCCGCTCCTAGATACGGAGAAGAGCCGGGAATTGTTGCAATAGGCGCTGCGGAGAGAGTATAACCTGCGTGAGACGGAAGAGTGGTTAGAAATTCTGTGCGTGCGGGGGGAGACGGATTGAAGGGAGCTGCTGGAGCGCCAAAATTGATTGCAGGACGTTTGGCGCTGGATTTTGCCAATTTGATTCCTGTGGCGCATGACCTTTCGTGGACGGAGTTTGTGGATTTTCTGGTGGATTCGCGAGTCGTGGGTGAAGAGCGCGGGATGCGCCTGGAATCGCTGGAAAGTAACGAGCCGGGAGCAGTGGATGCAGTCCTGCTAAAGATTTTGCGTTTGCGGGAGTGTGTGCGAGCGATTTTTTCAGCGGTGGAGGAGGGACGGGATTTTCCGAAGGCGTGGGTGGCGCCCATCAATGAGATATTGCGGGTTACGGAAGGACACGATGAGGTGGTCGTACACGAGGGGCGTTGGCGACTGGAATTTATCGGGAGAGAGAGCGGGTTGGAGTGGTTGCTGGCGGCGATTGCCCGGTCGGCGGCGGAATTAATTGTGGAGGGGCAAGATGCGCCGTTGAAGCGGTGCGCGAACGCGGGATGCCGATTGTTTTTTTATGATGATTCGCGAACACGGCGGAGGAGATGGTGTTCGATGGCGGTGTGCGGTAATCGGCATAAGGTGGCGGCGTTTTTGAAGAGGAAGGGCGGGAGGAGTGGTGACTAGTGACTGGTGACTGATGGAGAGGGGCGTGCGAGCCCGACGCGCACAATTGGCGCGAGCTCGGGTGGCTGGATTGCACGGTGCAAATGCGGTGGCAGAGCCACCGCACTCAGCGCGAAGAGCGGCCCGCCTCAGAAGGCGGGCCCTACAATACCGCGTGTGCTGATCTTTTTTATTTGGGTGGATGGGGAAAATTACGGGCGAATTGGAGGCGGTCGTTTAGCGGAGGGTGGGAGTAGAGCCAGAGGACGATGAATTTTGGCGGGTCGGGATCGTCGAGATCTTCTTCGCCGAGGACCTGGAAGGAATGGGCGGCGACTTCGTTGGCGTTGGGAAAGAATCCCTGAATTAATTGCAGGCCGTAGGCATCGGCTGCGTGTTCCTGAATGCGGCTGATGGCATTCCCGACTGGTTCACCGAAGAAGCCCATCACGTTGAGCAGCAAGAGCAAGATGCCGAGGGCGGCCCAGTCGGATTGCCCGCGAATGCCCCAGCGGGGGCCCCAGCGAGAGATCGCCCACTGAAGCAGGCGATGGGCAAAAAATAAAGCGACAAACAACAGGGCGAGGAAGTAGGCGAAGCCTTTTAAGACGTGGCCGAGGACGTAGTGTCCCATTTCGTGGCCGACGATGAAGAGAAGTTCTTCGGGCCTGGTCTTGCGGATGGAAGTGTCCCAAATGACGATGCGCTTGGAGGCACCGAGGCCGGTTACGTAAGCGTTGATGGCGTTGGTTTTGGCGCTGGCATCCATGAGGAACATGCGGTCGGGAGAGATGGGAATTCCTGCGCGGCGGGAAAGTTCGCCAATGGATTGGACGAGTTGCGGGTGCGATTCCTGGAGCGGGCGAAAATTATTGAAGAGCGGGTCGACATACCACGGAGTGATGAAGCCAAGGAAAAGAGATAGTGGAATGGCACCGAGCCAGGCGAAGAGCCACCAGGAGCGGGGCCTGGAACGGATGAGTGCGAAAAGAAGCGTAACGACTAGGAGAGCGAGCCCGATTTCAAGGAGTTGCGCCTTGGTCCAATCCCAGAGCCACGGGGCCCAAGGCTCGATGGATTGCTGGTAGTAAAGAGAAAGATGATGCCAATAAAGCCGAATGGGAAGGTGAAGCAAAGCGAGGAGCGCGAAGAGGAGCGGGACGATGATTGCGGCCTGAAAGGAATGGCCGCGCGTGCGGGATTCGGCGAAATGGCGGAGTTTGGCAAAGAAACCGGAGTAGAGAAGGAAGAGGAGGATCGCGAGATTCCAGAAGACGGAAAGAAAATAGAGGCGGTAGCCGGCGCGGGAATACGCGATGGCCTTTTGGTATTTCTCTGGAGAGAGGTGGTAGGTGGTGGTGGAATTTTGCGCCGGGGCAGCCGCGGCTGGAGCGGAGACATCTTGAGCGGAAACGGATTGCAAAGTGATGGCATGGGTGCGAGGCGCGGCAGGAGCGAAGACGAACACAAGCATCAGGAGCAGAAACTGGCGAATCATGAACCGGTAGGCGGCCTGGAAGTTCATCGGGAGAGTATATAGGGGAGCAGGCCCGCAAGGGCAAGGCTCTGAGGGTGATTTGCATATAGGCAGCAGGGACGGAGAGGGAAATTGTGCCGGGAGGCGCGGGGGCGTATTCTGCAGGGTGAGAGCCCAATTGAGGTAGGAGGCGGAAAAATCATGAAATGGGAAAAGGTGTGCGTCTCCACGATTTTGCTTGCGGCGTGCCTAGCTGGGATGCCAGGGGCATGGGCGCAAGGCGGGCAGGAGCAATCCGTGGCGGAAGCGGCTCGGAAGGCGAAAGAGCAAAAGAAAACGGCGGCGAAACCGACCACGGTGATCACAAACGATACGTTGAAACCGGCTACACCAGCGACAGTCCAGAATGCAACCGCTGCAACAGAGAGCATGCCGGGCACGAAGGCGGCGAGCAGCGACGCAGCGACCGATGCGGCAACGGCGGCGGAACCGGCGAGCGCAAGTTCGGAAGCGGAAGCCGCAAAGAAGAAGGCTGAGATTGAGGCGTTAAAGCTGCAAGTTGCCGACAAGGCAAAGGAAGTGGACCTGCAGCAGCGGGAACTCGCGTTGGCAAACGAAAGTTACTATTCGCGTCCGGATTTTTCAAAAGACCCGGATGGAAAAGCGAAGCTGGACGCGATGCAAAGCGACCTGACGCAGAAGAAAGACGAACTGGCGCAGTTAAAGGCTAAGCTGAAAGCGTTGGCGCCGGACGCGGATCAGAAACCGGCGGCTCCGCAGCAATAGCGGCAATCACCCAATCACAAACGA